>DVLN01000190.1 GCA_018715465.1 Candidatus Faecivivens stercorigallinarum
GCTATAATGTCCTTGTATTAACATGCTCTGGAGGCGTATAAACATGGGCAGGAAACAAAAATCCCTGCAAACTTCTCATAAACTTTATAAACCACTTGGCCGTTTTAACCGCAATCCCGGCCGGCTGATTACCCTGAGTTTTCTGGCGGTCATTCTGACCGGAGCGCTGCTGCTGACGATGCCCTTTTCCTCCCGGGACGGACAGACCACTCCCTTTCTGGCGGCGCTTTTCACTGCAACTTCGGCGACCTGCGTGACCGGACTGACCATCTACGACACCTGGTCCCATTTTTCCATGATTGGTCAGGGAATTATCATCTGTCTGATACAGATTGGCGGCCTGGGATTATTGACATTGACCGGCTTTTTCTACAGCCTGATCCGCCGCAAGGTTGGGCTGCGCACCGCCCAGCTGACCCAGGAATCCATCAGCGCCGACACCCGCTCCAATACCCAAAGCCTGCTGCGGATGGTCATGATCGTAACCTTTACCACCGAGCTGATCGGCTGTCTGCTGATGCTGCCGATGCTGGTTCCGGAATACGGGAATTACGGAATTTTTATGGCCGTATTCTTGTCCATCTCCGCTTACTGCAACGCAGGATTTGACCTGTTCGGGTTCCTCAAACCGGGCGCCAGCCTGATCCCGGTACAGGACAACTTTCCGCTGCTGGCAGTCATCAGTGCGCTGATCATCTGCGGCGGATTGGGATTCATCGTCTGGCAGGATGTACTGCACTACCGGCGCAGCCGCCGGCTGCATTTTCACACCCGGACAGTACTGCTCTCAACGGCAGTGCTGCTGGTAAGCGGAACGCTGCTGACCCTGCTGATGGAATGGGGCAACCCGGCAACACTGGGCAATATGGGCGTCGGAGAGAAATTCGCCCACGCCTTCTTCCAGTCGGTCACCTGCCGTACCGCAGGTTTCATGTCATTTGACCAGACAGCGATGTATGATGTGACCAAGATCGTTTCAGTCCTATTGATGTTCATTGGTGCTGCGCCCGGTTCAACCGGCGGCGGTATCAAGCTGACGACTGCGCTGATTCTGTTCATGACGGTCATCTCGGTCATCCGAGGCGAGGAGGACACGACCGTCATCCGCCGCCGGATCGACAAATCAATTGTTTACCGTTCACTTGCCGTCGCCTTTCTGGCAGCCTGCATGGTCATGTTCACAACTCTGGTGCTGCTGGTGACGTCGGATGTTTCCACCGTCGACGCCCTTTACGAAGCGGTCAGCGCATTCGGCACAGTCGGGCTGTCGGTCGGGGTCACCAATGAGACCAACTGGATTGGTCAGCTGGCGCTTATCTTCACGATGTTTTTCGGTCGGATCGGGCCGGTTGCGTTTGCACTTTCCCTTTCGATGCGGCCAAAAAGCCCTGCTTCCCGGCTGCGTCAGGAGCCGGAAGGAAAAATCTGGGTTGCCTGAGGAATTATCCGCTGGAGGAATGATTTTTGCTGAACAAAAAAGACAAAATAAAAAAGCCTGTAACCACCGAAATGAAGGGATTACAGCTGATCATGGGCGCAATTTTCCTGTTTGCTTCCCGACTGATGGTAACCGGCGGGCTGGCCACGCTGATGCTGTTTGCCGGAGCCATCATGTACGGATGCGGCCTGTGGCGGTGGCGTAAAAAAGATCCTGCATGCAGATGGGGGGTATTGGCCGCAATGGTCTTACTGCTGGGGGGAGTGACCGAGACCTGGGGGTATACTGCCGACGTCTCGGAGACTGTTTCCCTCGCTGTCCACGGGGCGGCGACCGTCGCCGGAACTATTGCCGCGATGGTGATGGCTCTGCTAACCTTCCGGGTTGTGACGGCCCTCAGCCGTGAATATGGTGCTGAGGAAACCGCCCAGATTCTTGAGCAGCGCAGATGGTGGATTATGGTCGGATATGCAGTCTGCGGCGGATGGGTACTGATCGACCTGCTGACCGGATGGATGCCGAATGTCGGGGTGATCATGCGCATCGCGTCCATTTTGCTGGACATCTTTTTTCTGTCGGCGCTGTTCCAGGTGCGCAAACTTCTTGATTAACTCCCAAAAAGCCAAAGGGCTGAGTGCTGCAAACAAGATGCAGCCTCAGCCCTTTTTGTCTTATTCTACCCTGTCAGCACCCGACAACGAGGTCTGACTGATTTCCCGACAATACCCTTTGTATCTGATCTCGGACGCCGTCTCCTCTACCAGTATGCCTGACAACCGCAGCATGATCATTCCCTTTTCCGGGTGCCGCCACGGGAAGACAACCCGCACCGCCTGATCGGTCCTGGACATGTCGGCAAAAGCCTGCCGGACCATCCCGACACTCTCCGGGGAAATCCGCTGCCGCCAAACCTCAAAGCATTCTGTCGCCGGTGCCTCTTCTGGAAACGCCAGCAGCTGCACCATCGCCGGGTCAAGAACCATCTCCTGATGTCCGCCATTCTTCGGCACTGTCAGTGTCCAGAAACCGACGTGCAGCAGATTCAGCAGATCCTGATTTTCCTGCTGGAGCAGTGTCTGATAGCGATGTTCATTTCTGTCCTGACGGATGCGCGCCAATAGAAAGCTTGCCAGAGCACGTGCCTGCACATCATCCTGAATACAGTAACGGGGATTCAGATGATTTTGAATTTCTCCCGAATTTATCCCGGCATTTTTTATGTTATGTATTTCTTGCCAAAAAGTACACAATTTTGTAAAAATTACATCATCTGCCCTGCCTCATAGCTCTGCGCCCGATAGCGGAAAGAAGAAAGGGGCATTCCACACATTCGCGCCGCCTCTGTCCCGGAAATACTGCCGCTCTTCCACTGCCGGCAGATCTGCGGGAAATTCTCTGGAAGCGGTGCCGACGGTCTGCCGAACCGCACGCCCCGCGCACGGGCTGCGGCAATACCTTCTGCCTGACGCTGACGGATGTTGCTCCGTTCGTTTTCTGCGACAAAAGACAAAACCTGCAGCACGATATCACTCAGAAAGGTCCCCATCAGATCTTTGCCACGGCGGGTATCCAGCAAAGGCATATCCAGTACGACAATGTCAATTCCCTTTTCCCTGGTCAAAAACCGCCACTGTTCCAGAATCTCAGCGTAATTGCGCCCCAGCCGGTCAATACTTTTCACATACAGAAGATCGTCTTTTTTCAGTTTTCTGACCATTTTCCGGTATTGCGGACGCTGAAAATCTTTTCCTGACTGTTTGTCGACAAACAGATTTTTTTCAGAAAGGCCGGCCTGCCGGAGTGCGAGCAGCTGCCGGTCTTCATTCTGTTCTCTGGTACTGACACGAATATAGCCATAAACTTTGTTCATCGGTGGTTCCTCCTTACTGACCGCCAGACAAAAGACTCTGCCGCCCAACAAAGTCGGGATTGCAGCTTATCTCCAAATTCCTCAAACAGGCAGCACACCTCCACGGCGGCTACCTGAACATTTTGTACCAAAACCGACCGCACCATTCATTCCCCAGCCTGCACCGGCGGCAGTGCCCGGATAAAACAAAAGCCCGGCTGACAGCGCAGCCGGGTTATTTGTCTTCACTCATAATTGCGCATCAACATGACGACCTTGCCCAGAATAACCACCTCAGTCGTCAGGATCGGTTCAAATGCCGGGTTTTCCGGCTGCAGCCGGACATGGTCGCTTTCCCGGTAAAACCGCTTGACTGTCGCCTCGTCGTCAATCATCGCGACGATGATATCCCCATTGTCGGCAACCGGCGTGCGGCGGACGATCGCGATATCTCCGTCCATGATCCCGGCACCGATCATGCTGGTACCCCGGACATGCAGGGCAAAATAATCCTCCGCACTGCCCGACAGGTTGTTGACCGGGATATACTCCTCCACTTCCTGAATCGCGGTGATCGGAATACCGGCTGTCACCGTTCCCAGCAGCGGAATGGCCTTGGAGGTGGAACCGGGGAGCTTGATGGTCCGCTTTTTAAGCGGATCCTTAACGATGTACCCCTTTTCCTCCAGCATTTGCAGATAATAGTGTACAGTCGAAGTGGATTTAATCCCCACTTCTTCACAGATTTCCCGTACCGTAGGGGAAAAGTTCCGGTTCTGGATGCAGTCCCGAATATAGTTGTAAATCTCAAGTGCTCTGTTGTTCTGCATGTCGATATCCTCCTTCAGCTGCCCGCAGACCCGAACTCACAGTTT
Source organism: Candidatus Faecivivens stercorigallinarum (assembly GCA_018715465.1). Lineage (GTDB taxonomy): Bacteria > Bacillota > Clostridia > Oscillospirales > Ruminococcaceae > Faecivivens > Faecivivens stercorigallinarum. The sequence goes on from DVLN01000190.1 coordinate 4,163, forward strand.
GAGCTTGTCGCGGACCTTATCCAGTACATCACCCTTGACCAGTACCACCAGCTTATCTCCCGCGATGATCTCGGTATTACCACGCGGGATGATTACTTCATGCTGTCGCTCGACTGCCACCAGGACCGACTGCTCCGGCAGCCTGACCTCCGACAGCTTCCGTCCCGAATAAGCAAAATCGGCAGGAAGCATGATCTCATGCAGCGTTGCTTCCCCCTGTCCCAGCGAAGCGATATACTTGAATCCTGAGAGGTCAACCTCCCACTCAATCAACCGGGCAATCGCATCTGTACTGGAAATAACAATATCAATTCCCAACTGCCGCATGATATTGGCATTTTTGGGGTTATTGACCTTCGCTGCCGTCCGTTTGATCGGGAAAGTCATCCGAGCCAACTGACAGGCGACCAGATTCTGTTCATCCTTGCCGGTCACCGCGACCAGTACATCCGCCTTGTCGGCCCCTGCCGCACGCAGTGCCTCGGCCGTTGTTCCGTCGCCGCAGACGACTGGTATTTCCAAACTGTCTGATATCTCAGTGCAGGTCACGGAATCCGCTTCGATCACGACCGGATGATGCTGATGCTCGATCAGCGTCTTGGCAAGATAAAATCCCAGCTTGCCGCCGCCAATAATTACAATATTCATTGCCTGTCTACCTTTCCAGCGATTTGCCTTCTTATATGATCTGTCCGCATTCAGTCGACAATCTGTGCCACCGCCAACCAGTCGGTCTCCAGCAGCAGCTGGTCATCATCGGCAGACAGCACCAATCCTTTCCCTTCGCGGAATACGCCCAGCACCGCTTCCCCTTTTCTAGCCTGGATATCCTTGGCACGGAAGCCGATCAGATGATCGGGCACCTGCATCAAATGAACATCCAGCGTACTGGAACCGAGGGTGATCTGACCAGCACTCTGCCGCAGCAGGTATCCTTTGATGGAGGAAGCCGCAATATTGGTCGGACAGACCGTCGTGATCAGCGCTCCGAACTTTTCCTCCCGCGCGGGGTCCTGCAAACTTGCGACCACAGTGCCAATATGAAAGATTGTTTTTGCGATCTGAGAGACCATAATGTTGATGTTGTCGTTATCGCTCACCGCCGCGACTGCGTCGCAGTTTTCGATTCCGGCATTGCGAAGCACATCCTCGTCGATCAGGATGCCAGTCGTAAAATAGCCGGTAAAATCATCCGACAGCAGGCTTTGAGCAGCAGCCGACGGGTCGACGACCGAAACATCATGTCCTTCCCGGCTGAGCTCAGCAGCCAGCTTGGCCCCGGTCTGTGAACAGCCCGCAATCAGAATATTCATACAAACACTTTCCTTTCAAAACACGGCACAATACCAGTTATTGCTCCTGCTATTGCTCCTTCTTTCCATCCTCTCCGCCTTCCCGGTGCAGCCGACGATAAAACCATCCGCCAAACAGTGCCAGTGCAAACATCACCAGATAAAAGACGGCCGACAGCCACCAATCCCCTTCCAGCAAGCTGGAAGAAGCAAAGGTCGTCATAAAAATCCCCGGACAACGGGCAATCGTCGAAATGACAATAAACCGCCGGCATTTCAGCGGAGTCAGCGGTGCAAAATAGGTCAGAAGGTCTTTTGGAACCCCTGGAATCAAAAACAGGATCCATACCAACGCTTCCGCCCTTCTGGGATCATGCAATGCCTTGAGCCTGTGCAGCTTTCCGGCGTCCTCGCGGTTGTGGAATGCCTCAATGGCTGCCTGTCCAAGCACCGAGACCATCCGCCAGATCAGCAGCGAAGCCGTCGCCGCCCCGGCCAGCAGAATCAATCCGCCCCCCAGCCCGCCATACAGCGCACCGGCGACCATCTGCATCGGTCCGCCCGGTATGAACGCCAGCAAAATCTGGATGACCTGTAATCCAAACAGCACCACCACACCCAGCAGACGATTTCCGTCAAGAAAACGGTCCATCTCCGCCGCCGGGTCAGAAGCAGTGAAGATGCGGACCATCGCGTCAAAATTGCGGACAAAAAACAGAGTACCCGCAGCCGCCAACAGGACAACTGCAACCACCGCGATCAGACGGAGCAGATCCCTGATCTGACGGCTGTGTTTTGGCTGATCAAATTTTGCCATACCATACTCCCTTTTTCCAACGGATATCTTCGACAAAAGCTACGGAAACCGCTTTTCCGGTGCCCGGTTATACATCTATATTGTAAAGGATGGCCTGTCAAAAGTCAAGACCTTTTTGAAACATATGTTTTGTTTTTGTCCAGTTGCGCATTTTATCCATTCCAGTATTTTTGACAGAATTCCCACGCTTATCCGACAAAAACTGATTGTTTGTCTTAAATTACCCTTCCGCCCTTGACAACCCCTGCCGGGTATCTTATAATGTATTCGATAATCACCTTATCCAGAGTGGCGGAGGTACAGGACCTGTGAAACCACGGCAACCACCCACCTTGAACAGAGGGGGAACGGTGCCATTTCCTACGACGTGTATGCGATCGAAAGATGAGGGAGCATGAACGAATGGTCATGAGCGCCCGTCTGCAGCACGGGCGCTCATTTTTTATCGGTATGAGGTCAAGCAAAAGCCCATCTTTGCTGCCTCATAACTGGCGTTCCGCATTTTACAAAAGGTGCTATCACAATTCACCGCCGCCGGGGACGCTGTCCTCCCCGGACCACGGCCGGATGGCAGCGCTGCATATAAAGGAGAACATCTGTTATGGCAAGAAAGTTTTTCTCTTCTGAATCGGTAACCGAAGGACATCCCGACAAGATCTGTGACCAGATCTCCGACGCCGTCCTCGACGCAATCCTCGCACAGGACCCGACCGGACGTGTTGCCTGTGAGACCTGCTGCACGACCGGACTGGTCATGGTTATGGGCGAAATCACCACCAACTGCTATGTTGATATCCCCCGGATTGCCCGCGACGTCATTTTGGACATCGGCTATGACCGGGCAAAATACGGCTTTGACGGTCAGACCTGCGCGATCATCACCTCAATCGACGAACAGTCGGGCGACATCGCAATGGGCGTCGACAAATCCCTCGAATCCAAGGCTGGATCGGACGAGCTGGAAAACGGCGCCGGCGACCAGGGCATGATGTTTGGCTTTGCCTGCGACGAGACCCCTGAGCTGATGCCCCTGCCCATTTCGCTGGCGCACAAGCTCTCCCGCCGCCTGACCGAGGTCCGCAAAAACGGCACCCTGCGCTATCTGCGCCCCGACGGCAAGACTCAGGTTACCGTCGAATATGAGGACGACCGCCCGGTCAGAATCGACACCATCGTCGTTTCCACCCAGCATGCTGAGGACGTCACCCTCGAACAGATCCGCGAGGATATCCTGCGGGAAGTCGTCACACCGACCATTCCGGCTGAACTGCTGGATGAAAATACCCGTTATTTTGTCAACCCGACCGGACGTTTTGTCATCGGCGGGCCTGCCGGCGACTCCGGCCTGACTGGACGCAAGATCATTGTCGACACCTACGGCGGATATGCCCGTCACGGCGGGGGCGCATTCTCCGGTAAGGACCCGACCAAGGTTGACCGCAGTGCAGCCTATGCTGCCCGCTGGGTCGCAAAAAATGTTGTCGCTGCCGGCCTTGCCCACAAGTGCGAAATTGAGCTGGCCTACGCAATCGGCGTCGCTCATCCGGTTTCGGTCATGGTCGACACCTTCGGCACTGGTAGTATCCCGGATGCTGAGATTGAAGCGGCGATCGAAAAGGTCTTTGACCTGCGCCCGACCGCGATTATCAACCGTCTTGACCTCCGCCGCCCGATCTATCGCGCACTTGCCAGCTATGGACATATGGGTCGGGAAGACCTGGGTGTCAGCTGGGAAAAGACCGACATGGCCGACGCACTGCGCAAGGCCGCAGGGCTGCAGTAATGCGCAACACGACGCTGTGCTACCTTGAGCGGGAAGGCCGTCTGCTGATGCTCTTCCGCAACAAAAAGGAGCATGACGAAAATCACGGCAAATGGATTGGCGTGGGCGGTAAGTTCGAGGAAGGGGAAACCCCCGAAGAATGTGTCATCCGCGAGGTGTATGAAGAAACCGGGCTGAAGATGAGGTCTCCCCGTCTGCGCAGAATCGTCACCTTTGTGATAAAACCGCAGTCAACCGAGTATATGTTTGTATATACCGCCACCGATTTCACCGGACAGCTCATCAACCCGGACAGCTGTCCCGAAGGAGTGTTGCGCTGGGTTGACCGGGATGAGGTCTGCCAGCTGCCGACCTGGGAAGGCGACCGGATTTTTCTGAAACTGCTGATGGAGGAACGTCCCTTCTTTTCCCTCAAGCTGTGCTATGACCCGTCGGGCAGGCTGACAGACGCGGTGCTGGACGGAAAGCCGCTTCCGCTCGAATAATCAATACAAAAAATGCAGTAAAAAAACTGCAAGGCGATCTTCTGAATGCCTTGCAGTTTTTATTTTGCTCAATATTGGGTCAGATACTCTGCCGCACCGAAATAATGGGAAGAAAAACGCTTGGGCGTCATCCCGCAGTAGCGTTTGAAGGTCTTGATAAAATAATTGATATCCCGATAACCGACCCGCTCGGAGATATCCCGCACCGTTGCCTTTTCCCGTATAAACAGGTCACATGCCCACTCGATCCGTCGGACGTTGATGTAGGTGAACGGTGTCATTCCGGTCATCCGCTGGAAAAAACGACAGAAATACTTGGAAGACAATCCGATTTCAGCTGCCAGCTGATCAAGCGTCATCTGCTCACAGAGATGGCTTTCAATCATCTGCAGCACCGTCTTCAGGTGGGAAAGCTGCCGGGCAGAAAAGGCAGGCGTTTCAGGGGTCAACGTGGTGTACGCTCCCTCGGTATAAGCCAGCATGATCTGTCTGAGATCGGGAACGCAGTTGTCAAAATAACGCGACGACAGAATCAGCCCCCCGATAAAGTTGTGCAGGCATGCGATCAGCGCCTGATTGTCGTCTCGTATACATAGACAGCTCCCTCGCGGAAAAAACGAGATATCCTGGCTGTTGGGCAGCCGCGTAAACCGCGCCGGATCAAAGACCAGCACATCCAGTTCCGCCCCCATCAGCTGCCAGGAAATCAGCGTACCAGCTGCAATATACAGCACATCCCCCGCGCTGAGGGTATATTTCTGGCAGTTGAGCCAGACTTCCAGCATACCGTCCCGCAGATGGACCAACTGGGGGTATCCCCGCCAGTGGGTTTGTCTGGACTGAATCGGAAAGTCCTTTTTCAGCCGGTAATAAAAATACGGTTTGCCACCGGGAAGTTCATTTACAGCAGTCGTCTCCATGTTATAGATAGAGATTCACTTCTTTCATTTAATGTCAGTTTTTCCGGCAAAAGACCGCC
>DVLN01000191.1 GCA_018715465.1 Candidatus Faecivivens stercorigallinarum
GTTGTGAAAATGATTACGCGGCAGCGACAGACAGGCAAACAAATGACGATTGTAATAACTGATCTGTGTCTTCTGCACCTTAACTCTCAGATCGGAAAACTGTTGATGCAGTAACCGGTCAAACGCTTCAAATAATTTGAACTCTTCCGGCTTACCAGCAAAAAAAGTGAGCGCATCCAGCTGTTCCATTCTCTAACCTCCAGTAACCATTATTCTATCTATCAGTGTAAAGGTTTTTAGCCAGCAGGTCAACCGGCTATGTCAACAAAAATGTTTCCCACCCCTTGACAACTCTGCCGCCGCGTGCTAAACTGTACATGTCAAATGCAATGACGGGGAGAGTATCCTCCGGGCAAGCCTGAAAGAGAGTTTCCGGTGCTGAAAAGGAAGCGGTTGTCCAGAGTGGGAAGGTAGCCCCTGAGCGGCGCACCGAAGCGCGGGTTATCTGCGATTGAGATTGCGACAGGTTCCGCCTGTTACAGCGGGGCAGTATGTTGGTACTGGCAAAGGCCGGTCTCCGTGAGGAACCGGTAAACTGAAGTGGTAACACGAGTTTCTCGTCTTCAGAGGGTCAAATCCCCTGAAGGCGAGTTTTTTGTTTTTCCGGTAATACCGGGAAAGGAGGCGAATGAAATGGCACTGGATGGCGCGTTTCTCTGCACAATCCGTAAAGAAATTGAAGACCGGGCACTGGGAAGCAGAATTGACCGGATCTATCAGCCCTCTCGGGAGGAGATCTGTCTGCTGCTCCGATCAAAAGGCTGGTCAGGTAAACTGTTATTGTCGGCAGCTGCCGATTCTCCGCGCATTCATTTTACGACACAGGAAATCGAAAACCCGAAATCGCCCCCGATGTTCTGTATGCTCCTACGCAAACATCTGTCCGGCGCAAAGCTGACGGCTGTCCGGCAGCTGGGAATGGACCGGGTCATCTATCTCGATTTTGATACCCGAAACGAGTTTGGCGATCCGGTCACTGTGACGGTCGCAATCGAGATCATGAGCCGTTATTCCAACATCATTATTATCGACGGAGATGGGAAGGTCCTTGACTCAATCAAGCGGGTCGACCCGGAAATGTCCCGGGTCAGAACCGTCCTGCCGGGTGTCAGCTATCAGGCACCGCCCGCACAGGGAAAGCTCAATCTGCTGACGGCGGTACCGGAACAGACCAAAGGAGCTGTTCTGGCGGCAAAAGGGGTCGATCTGTCCAAAGCGATGCTGGCGGCATTTGAAGGATTCTCTCCAACGCTGGCACGTGAACTGACCTTTGATATCTGCGGCAATACCGAGCTGAACAAGCTGGAGATGACAGATGAACAGTGGGCACTGCTTGACAGCCGGCTGTATGCGCTAAAATCCGGGTTGGAAACAGGGGAGAATGACTATTGCATCCTTTGTGAAGAATCAGGAAGACCGAAGGAATTCTCGTTTGTGCAGCTGGGGCAGTATGGCAGCCTGTATACAGTCCGTTCCTTTGAATCCCCCAGCGCCTTACTGGATGCATTTTATTCAGAACGGGTGCGGATGGAACGGATGAAACAACGTTCCATCGACTTGCTCAAACTGTTGAATACCCACAGCGACCGGCTGACCCGCAAGATTGCGCTGCAAAAGGAAGAACTTGCTCAATGCGCAGAACGAGATGCACTCAAGGAAAAGGGCGACCTGCTGTCCTCTTATATCTACCTTGTCAAAAAAGGGGATAAAGAGGTCACTGTTCAGGATTTCTATCATGACAACACCAATCTTACCATTTCACTTGACCCGGCGCTGACACCGGTACAGAATGTCCAGAAGTACTATAAGGAATACCGTAAGGCCGCGACTGCTGAAAAACTGCTGATCGGATTTATCGACGAAGCTGAAAAAGAACTTACCTATCTCGACAGCGTATATGACGCCGTTTCCCGGACTTCCGGGGAGAGCGAGCTGTTGGAAATCCGGCAGGAGCTGTCAGAGCAGGGATACCTCAAGCGGTATTCTGCCAAAAACAGCAAGTTTGTCAAAGCACAGCCGCCATTGCGGTACCGCTCATCTGACGGATATCTGATCCTGTGCGGCCGCAACAACAAACAAAACGACAAGCTGACCCTTAAAGAAGCCCGGCCTGACGATATCTGGTTCCACACCAAGGACTTCCCGGGTTCCCACGTTATTTTGGTCACCGACGGCACGCCATTGGACGATATCCCGATCAGAACGGTCGAAGAAGCAGCGATGATTGCTGCCTACAACTCCCGCGCACGATCGGCAGCATTGGTGCCCGTACAGTATATCCAGGCACGCCAGGTCCGCAAACCGGGCGGTGCAAAACCAGGCATGGTAATCTTTGACCATTACTTTGTCCTGTATATTACGCCGGATGAAGAGAAGGTTAATGGAATGCTGGAAAGCAGGTGAGAATATGTCGGATTTGATCTGTAAAGAACTGTGTGCAGATGAAATTCCGTCTGCTTTGTCGCTTGCCTGGGAAGTTTTTCAGGTGTTTGATGCGCCGGATTACAGTGAGAAAGGAATAGAAGAGTTTCATCGCTGTTTGAAGGATTCTGCATTTTGCAGCTCCTGCCGTTTTTTCGGTGCCTATTCCCAGGGAAATCTAGTCGGGATGATTGCCACCTGTCAGAATAATACCCATATCGCACTCTTTTTCGTTAAGCAACAGTTTCAGCGCCGTGGAATCGGGTGCTGTCTGTTAAATGAAGTATTGCAGCGGAATACAACTGGCAGTATGACAGTCAATTCTTCGCCGATGGCAGTTCCGATCTACCATAAATATGGCTTTTTTGACACCGCCCCAGAGCAATTGCAGAATGGCATTCGATATACGCCGATGAGGCTTGATATTGTTAATAAAAAGAAAGGATGAAAATAAATGCCCCGTAAAGAATTGGAAAAAATCTACAACCCCAAGGATTTTGAGGAACGGATCTACCAAAACTGGGAAGAAAAAGGGTATTTTACCCCCCAGATTGATGAAAACAAAACCCCTTATACCATCGTCATCCCGCCGCCAAACATCACCGGTCAGCTGCATATGGGCCATGCGGTCGACAATACCCTTCAGGATATCCTGATCCGTTGGAGACGGATGCAGGGCTATTGCACCCTCTGGCTCCCCGGTACCGACCACGCTTCCATCGCGACTGAAGCGAAGATCGTTGAGGCAATGCGCAAAGAAGGGGTCACAAAAGAGGATATCGGACGGGATGGATTCCTGGAACGCGCCTGGGACTGGAAAAAACAGTACGGCGGCCGAATCGTCACCCAGCTCAAAAAGCTCGGTTCTTCCTGTGACTGGACCCGTGAACGGTTTACACTGGACGAAGGCTGCTCCAAAGCAGTTCTGGAAGTTTTCAACCGTCTGTATGAAAAGGGCCTGATCTACCGCGGCAACCGCATGGTCAACTGGTGCCCCTGCTGCAAAACCTCGATTTCGGACGCAGAGGTTGAATATACTGAACAGCAGGGTAATTTCTGGCACCTGCTCTACCCGGTCAAGGAGACCGGCGAGATGCTGGAACTGGCAACTACCCGTCCTGAAACGATGCTGGGCGATACCGCTGTCGCGATCAATGCCGATGACCCCCGTTATGCCCATCTGCACGGCTGCCATGTCATTCTGCCGCTGCTGAACAAGGAAATCCCGATCGTCTGCGACGAACACGCCGACATGACCAAGGGTACTGGTGTCGTCAAGATCACCCCTGCACACGACCCCAATGACTACGAGGTTGGTCTGCGCCATAACCTGCCGATTGTCCGGGTCTTTACCTACGACGGACATATGACCGGCGCTGCTGAAAAAGCAGCAGCCGACGAATTGTTTGCGACCGGCAAGGCAGCTGCAAACGAGCCGGAAGTCCTTGACTGCGGTAAATATGCCGGTATGACCACAATGGAAGCACGCAAGGCGATTGTTGCCGATCTGGAAGCAGGCGGGTTCCTTAAGGAGATCGAACCGCTGACCCATGAGGTCGGCACCTGCTATCGCTGCCATACCACCATTGAACCGATGGTCTCCAAACAGTGGTTTGTCGCAATGAAAGAGCTGGCACAGCCTGCGATTGAAGCGGTCCGCAGCGGCGATATCCGCTTTATCCCCGAACGCTTCAGCAAGAACTATTTCCACTGGATGGAAAATATCCGCGACTGGTGCATCTCCCGTCAGCTGTGGTGGGGCCACCGCATTCCTGCATTCTATTGTGATGACTGCAATGAGACGGTCGTTACCCGCGAGAAGAACCCTGTCTGCCCGAAATGCGGCAAACCGATGCGTCAGGACCCCGATACGCTGGATACCTGGTTCAGCTCGGCTCTCTGGCCTTTCTCAACACTGGGATGGCCGGAACAGACAAAAGATCTTGATTATTTCTATCCGACCAGTACACTGGTTACCGGCTATGATATCATCACCTTCTGGGTTTCGAGAATGATCTTCTCTGGTCTGGAATACACCGGCAAAAAGCCGTTCAGCGATATCTTTATTCATGGCCTTGTCCGCGACAGTCAGGGCCGCAAGATGAGTAAATCGCTCGGCAACGGCATTGACCCGCTGCAGGTCATCGACGAGTATGGCGCCGATGCACTGCGCTTCATGCTTGCAAACGGTACCAGCCCTGGAAACGATATGCGTTACGGTGACGACAAAGTCAAGGCTGCCCGTAACTTTGCAAACAAGCTGTGGAATGCTTCCCGGTTTATCCTGATGAATCTGTCGGATGAAATCGTCAAACCGGAACTGCCGGGCGAGCTGCTGATGGAAGATAAATGGCTGCTGAGCAAGTATAACTCGGTCGTCAAGACTGTTAATGACAATCTCGAGAGCTTTGAGCTGGGTGTCGCTTCCCAGAATGTCTATGACTTTATCTGGGACGTTTTCTGCGACTGGTATATCGAGATCTCTAAAGCAAGGCTGAATGCGGGCGGGGAGACTGCGCTGAATGCACAGAAGGTGCTGGTTTATGTCATGTCCGGCATTCTGCGGCTGCTGCATCCGTTCATGCCGTTTATTACCGAGGAGATCTGGCAGGCAATCCCGAACGACTGCGAGACGATCATGCTGGCGTCCTATCCGGCTTATGATGAAAAACTCAACTTTGCTGCTGAAGAACAGGAGTTCCAGCGGATCATGGACGCAATCAAGGCTGTCCGCAATATCCGCACCGAAAAGAATGTTCCGCCGTCCAGAAAAGCACATGTATATATTGAGACTTCTTATGGTCAGACTTTTGAGAAGGGCGTAGCCTTCTTTGAACGGCTCTGCTCGGCATCGGGCGTGACCATTCAGGAGACAGTCTCGATTGATAATGCAGCAGTCGGAGTCACCGACTCTGCGAAGATCTTCCTGCCGCTGGGTGAGCTGATCGACCGCGAGAAGGAACTGGCCCGCCTGCACAAGGAACAGGAGTCCTGTCAGAAGGATATTGACATTATTTCGCGCAAGCTGAATAACGCAGATTTCGTCGCAAAAGCACCTGAAAAGGTTGTTTCCAACGAAAAGGCCAAACTGTCGCGTGCACAGGACCGTATGCAGAAAATCCTAGAGTCGATCGCTGCAATGCAGGGATGACATTTGCTGTCTGAATATCTAAAGTAATCGACCGGTATACCGGAAAGGGGAGAGATCTCCGATTC
>DVLN01000192.1 GCA_018715465.1 Candidatus Faecivivens stercorigallinarum
GACGAGTTCCTTCTGCTTTTGACACGGGCAGGCGAAACTTCTAAAGTTTATACTTTTTCGTCGAGAGTGGGTGCGATCCGCGTGGAAGATACGGCTGCCGTTGAGACAGTGTTGGAACAAATTGCAGAGTGACGTGAAAAGTAAAAACGTATGTCTGGTTTTGATCGCCAGACATACGTTTTTTAATCTAATGTTTCAAACCCGCTGCCGATGCCATGTTTGACGCGGTCTTCTACCTCGGCGCGTTTTGCGTCATTGAAGCGGTCGAGCGTCCCGACCAGATAGCCGGTGATACGGCGGATCCGTTCAAAGGGTTCCGGCTCCAGCTGCCAGGACAGGTCGACGAAATCCCCGTCCAGCTTGATGTCGATGGAGGAGAACTTGCGTCCGGGGTATTTGTCTTTTACATAGGAAACGTAGGCGTCGATCTCCTGCTGGGGGATGCTGCCGCCGGTGACGGTTACAGTTGTATTCATATCGGTACTCCCTTTCCAAATATAGTAAGTTAAAATGAAATGTACACTAGATATAGGTGCATTAACTATACTATACCGCTGTTTGGGATGGTTGTCAAGAGACTGGCTGTTTTTGTGACCCAAAGCCCTTGACAATATAGGTCAGACAAATTATAATAAAATCATACAGGAAATAACCCGCAGCTGCGGGATTGGAAAAGATCATCAAATGGAAAGGATCTGGATATCATGAGAAGTGATCATGTAAAGAAGGGCGCCAACTGCGCGGCTTCCCGTTCGCTGTTCAATGCGCTGGGCTATACCCGTGAGGAGATGGAACGTCCGCTGATCGGCGTCGTCTCCAGCTGGAATGAGATTATCCCCGGGCATATGAATCTGGATAAAATTGCACAGGCAGTCAAAATGGGCGTCGCAATGGCTGGCGGTACTCCGATTATTGTCCCGGCAATCGCTGTCTGCGACGGTATCGCGATGGGGCATATCGGAATGAAATACTCGCTGGTAACCCGCGACCTGATCGCCGATTCGACCGAGGCTGTGGCACTGGCACATCAGTTTGACGGTCTGGTCATGATTCCCAACTGTGACAAAAACGTTCCCGGCCTGCTGATGGCGGCAGCCCGGCTGAATATCCCGACGGTATTTGTTTCCGGCGGCCCGATGCTTGCCGGTCATATGGATGGACACAAGACCTCGCTTTCTTCGATGTTTGAGGCACAGGGCGCCTATAATGCCGGTAAGATCGACGAGGAGAAGCTGCATGAATGGGAAGAGAATACCTGCCCGACCTGCGGTTCCTGCTCGGGTATGTACACTGCAAACTCGATGAACTGCCTGACCGAGGTGCTGGGCATGGGCCTGCGCGGAAACGGCACCATCCCGGCTGTTTATTCTCAGCGGATCCAGCTGGCCAAACATGCCGGTATGAAGGTCATGGAGATGGTCGAAAAGAATATCCGTCCGCGGGATATCATGACCTACGAGGCGTTTGAGAACGCGCTGACGATGGATATGGCGCTCGGCTGCTCGACCAACTCGATGCTCCACCTGCCCGCAATCGCGCACGAATGCGGAATTGAACTGAATATGGACATCGCCAACCGGATTTCGGAAAAGGTTCCGAACGTCTGCCACCTGGCGCCTGCCGGCCCGACCTATATGGAAGACCTGAACGCTGCCGGCGGTATCTATGCCGTTATGAAGGAGATTGCCGACCTTGGCCTGTTGCATACCGATCTGATGACGGTCACCGGCAAGACGATTGCTGAAAATATCAAGGACGCGGTCAACCTCAATCCTGAGGTCATCCGTCCGACCGATAACCCTTATTCCAAGACCGGCGGTATCGCTGTCCTGCGCGGCAACCTTGCGCCTGACTCCTGCGTCGTCAAGAGAAGCGCGGTTGCACCGGAAATGCTGGTACATGAAGGTCCCGCCCGCTGCTTTGACTCGGAGGAAGAGGCACAGGCCGCAATCGACGCCGGCAAGATCAACGACGGCGATGTTGTTGTCATCCGCTACGAAGGCCCCAAGGGCGGCCCTGGCATGCGTGAGATGCTGACCCCGACTTCCGCGATTCAGGGACGCGGCCAGGGTTCGACCGTTGCGCTGATCACCGACGGCCGGTTCTCGGGTGCGACCCGCGGTGCTTCGATCGGCCATGTCTCGCCGGAAGCGGCGGTCGGCGGCCCGATCGCGCTGGTACACGACGGCGATATCATCGCAATCGACATCCCGAACCATTCGATCAACCTCAAGGTCAGCGATGAAGAGCTCGCCGCCCGTAAGGCTGCCTGGAAACCCCGTGAACCCAAGATCAACACCGGTTATCTGGCGCGCTATGCGTCGCTGGTCACCTCCGGCAACCGCGGCGCGGTGCTGGAAGTTCCGAAGTCAGAATAATATTGATATGCAGGCCGTCCGGTATCGGGCGGCCTGTTTGTATATTCCGGTTGACAATTGGTGGGATATATGGTATGCTGAAGCCAGAAATACCAGTTGATGAGGTGATGCAAATGATGCCGATGTATGGACAGATGATGGAAATTTTTGACGGGTTGCAGTTGATCCTGTTTGTATTGTCTGTTTTGCTGCTGCTGGCAGAGATCGTGGTTCTCCGCAAGGGAAAAGGTCTCTCACCAATGGTCAGCTTGCTGCTGATACTGGTGCAGGCGGTTGTCGCCGGTACAGGGCTGGGCGTTTGCTGGCAGGGTGGTGTGCTGGTCAGCGATTACAGCCTGACGGGGAGCGGGTATGGTTTGCCGCTGGCTCTGGCGACACTTGCTGTCGGATTTTCCGGGATGGTTGTCAGCCTGGTGCATATCCTGAACTGGCTGACCGGGAAGTTTGGCAGGGATTGATTGGAAAATAAAAACAGGTGGGTACATTTTGAACGATGTATCCGCCTGTTTTACTTTTGGTTTTGCAGTGTCATCACTTTTGCAATTTCGGTCAGCATCTGCTGGTGTTCGGGGGGCATCTGCCTGAACAGATGCAGCAGCCGTGTTTCCTCGTCTGAGATGGTTTGATTGGTGGGGTGGCCGACCAGATAGTCAATCGAAACGGAAAAGAGGTCTGCAATTTTGATCAGCATATTAATATCCGGCTCACGGTCTCCATTCAGATAGTTGCCGAGCGTAGAGTAAGCGATATTCAGCTGTTCGGCAAGTTCTTTCCGGCCGATTTGACGATCGTCTATCAGTTGTCTGAATCTGTTGTGAAATTGCATTTTCTTTCTCCTCAAGTCGATATAGTCCAATTATAT
>DVLN01000193.1 GCA_018715465.1 Candidatus Faecivivens stercorigallinarum
ACCAGCACGATGAAACAACAGATCGGCAGTCCCGACCTGCTGGTGCTGTTCACTGCGACAGTATCCCATAAAATGATCCGTTGTGTACTGAGTGAATGTAAAAATCAGCGGCTGGAGATTGCCCGCAGCCATTCGAGTTCACTGTCGGCATTGCGGGAGATACTGGAAGAACACGCAGCCCCCGCCCCATGAGAGGAGGAAATCTGATGTCAGAAGAGATGCTGGTCCGTCACTGTTCGCCAACCCTGGCGGGGCTGAAAACCGCCAATCTTATCAACTGCCCCTGCCCGTCCAAAAAGGAGCTGCTTGACCAGTTGGAGGAATATAACCGCCGGCTGAACCCGCGGGGGGTATTTCTGCGGCTGTTGGGATGGGGAAAAGGGAACGCGCTTGTATACGTCTATCGTCCCGACCGGCTGGGGCAGGACCTGGGGAAAGGCTGGCCCATTCTCGGAAAGGAAGGGTATCCCTGCCCGGACGCAGGCAGCTGCCTGCGCTGCCTGATGCGGCGGCTGAAGGAGAGCGGAAGTTTTCCGCATGAAATCGGGGTATTTCTCGGCTATCCGCCGGAAGATGTCGCAGGGTTTATCGAGCACCGCGGACAGGGGTGCAAATCGGTCGGTGCCTGGAAGGTGTACGGGGACGCCGAAGCGGCGGAAAAGACCTTTGTCCGGTATAAAAAGTGCACCGATATCTATTTAAAGTGCCATCGGGACGGCTGTCCGCTGACCCGTCTGACCGTACGGAGCGGGGCACTGACGGGTGGATAATAAACAGGTGGATAAAATGAAAAAACAACGCACAGCTGTTTTCAGGGGGCTGTGCGTTGTTTTTTATCTACGTATTTTGCAGCAGAATTGATTTGATCAGAAATTCTCGAGCCACTGGATCATCGCCTGTCTGCCTTCTTCGGTGACCGGAAAGGTATTTTCGATCACCTCTTCAGGCGGGGTGATTTCCAGGCAGTAATCCCCGCGCCAGGCTTTGCAGAGCATATTTTCCCCATCGGGAAAGACCTTGTAGCGTTTCTGCTTATAGCTGCCGCTGAAGATGTTGCCGCTTTCAAAATAGTGGAGCAGTGGCATTGTATCGGCGATCATACCGGGGGGCACTTCCTTTCGTCGCTGTCAGATCTGGTATTTTTCCCTGAGGCTGTAGACAGTGCCCAGCAGGTTTGCGTCATTGCCGCCGCTGCATGCGAGGACGACCGGGCGGTTGAAATCGCAGTGCCATTCCTCGAGGTATTCGTCGATTTTCTGTTGGAGCAGCGGGATAAAGGGTTCCCAGCCGGAGATACCGCCGCCGATAAAGATTCTCTGGGTATCGAAGGTAAACTGCATCTGGATGCAGAAATAGGCGAGATAGCCAATGAACTCATCCCACAGCCGTTTGGCGACCGGGTCAGTTTCCCGGTTGAGGTAGAGGTCGGAGCAGGAAAGATGTTTTCCGGTTTCCTGAAAATACCGCATCTCATACGGTACCGGGGCGGTCAGTTCCGAGAAGCCGCGCATTCCGCGGACGGGGGAGACATATCCCATGTCGCCCGCAAAGAAATGGGCGCCGCGGTAGGGCTTGCCATTCAAAAAGAGTGCGCCGCCCTGGCCGGTGCCGAGCACCAACGTCAGAAAGCTGTCGAATTCGCTGGCACCGCCAGCCCAAAATTCGCCCATCGCGCCCGCCTGGCTGTCCTTTTCCGCCCGGACAGGGACGTCGACCAGTTTGCAGAGATCGTAAAAGCATCTTCCCCGGATATACCAGACCGACGGAGCCATCCAGCCGCGGACAATCCCATCTTCCGGGTCGATACAGCCGCAGGAAGAGATACCGATGCCGCAGATCGGATATTCCTTTTTCAGGCGGGTATAGACGTCCGCCATCATCTGCATCATCCCCTCAAAGGTATCGGGATGGGGCTGTTTTTCATGGTAGATTACCTGTTTGTCGTCGGTCACGACGCCGACTTTGGTGCTGCTGCCGCCGATGTCAAAGCCAAGATAATACTGCATATATTTTTACCTCCTGCCAGTGCTGGCAAATCTGTCGGTTTTATTATAACAAACCGGAATGGACAATGCAAGCACTGTGTAAAATTTATCTGACGATGGGACGCCGCCCGGAGCGGCGGTTGCGCCGGTCTGCCGGGATGTGATATAATAGATGTGATATAATAATAGAAACCACGATTTTTACAGGGAGGGAATGTGATGAGCCAGCCGATTTGCCGCCGGACCCGGGAAGAACTTCCGGTGCTGGCGATCTGCTATGATTTTGACAAGACCTTGTCGCCCGACAATATGCAGGCACAGGGGTATATTCAGGACGTCGGATATGATGTTGAACGGTTCTGGGCCGAGTCAGACGCGCTTGCGCGGGACAACGGAATGGATTCCAACCTTGCCTATATGTTCAAGATGGTAGAGGAAGCGGAGGGCAACCTGGTGCTGACCCGCAGCGCATTGGAAAACTATGGTGCAAGGGTAGAGCTGTATCCCGGGGTCGAGGAATGGTTTGAGCGGATACGGGCCTTTGGGAAGGAACACGGGGTCAAGGTTGAGCATTATATTCTTTCTTCCGGGCTGAAAGAGATGATCGAAGGAACTTCGATTGCAAAAGCGGGGGCATTTGAAGCGATTTTTGCCAGCAGCTTTTATTTCAACCACCGCGGGACGGCCAAATGGCCGGCGCAGGCGATCAACTATACAAGTAAGACCCAGTTTCTCTTCCGTATCGAAAAAGGGGTGCTGGATGTCAACGATCACGGGGTCAACGAATTTTTTCCGAAGGACAAAATCCGCGTACCCTTCCGCAATATGGTTTATCTCGGGGACAGCGACACCGACATTCCCTGTATGAAACTGGTCAACACCTATGGCGGCCATTCGATTGGGGTATACGATCCGGCATCCGGCCGGGAGAAGGTGCAGCGGCTGCTCAGGGAAAACCGTGTCCGCTACATAGCACCCGCCGATTATCGGGAGGGGCAGCCGCTGGACAGCCTGCTTAAAGCGATCATCTGCAAGACCAGCGCCAATGAACTGCTGGAGCGGCAGCATGAGCGGGATCTGGCCGAAGCACTGGCCGCATCAGAAACCGACCGGCAGTATGAGCCGTCACGATGAAAAAAAGCCTGCCGTCTCCCCAAAGAGGGGAAAAGGCAGGCTTTGCTTATATTTTTATCTGGTTTGCAGTTCATCCGGCTGGGGCGGTTGAAAAACCTGGTTCCATTCTTCGAGATTTTTTCTGGTGATATAAAAGACATTGCTGCCAGCAGCCTGATTGCGCTTTTCCAGCCGCTTCCAGATTTCTTCCAGCGGACATTCCATATAATGAATCTGGAATTCAGCGCCCAGTTTTTCCGCTTCAGCCCGAAATGCATCCCGTTCTTCTCTTGCCCAGAATCCATAGTCAAGGATGACGTCGACCCTACGCGCCAGTATTTTTTGACCGGTTTCCCACATCAGCTGTTCCACAATTCCATGACGCTGATCGTGTAC
>DVLN01000002.1 GCA_018715465.1 Candidatus Faecivivens stercorigallinarum
CTCCCATCCCCATTCCCATACAGAAGATCTGGAAGAGGGAAAAAACCTGGTTTGCCTGAGACGCCGCCGACATTGCCACTTCGCCCAACCGCCCCAGCATGATGTTGTCCATCATATTGACGCCAATTGTGATCAGGCTTTGCAGCGAAATCGGCAGTGCAATGGTGATCAGCTTTTTATAAAAGCTTCGGTCCCGAACAAAAATCTGCATGCACAACGCACCCTTTCCTGTTTACAAAAAATTTACATACTTCTATAGTATACGATACAAATTATAGTTTTGTCAAGTTGTTCGCATTCTGTTTGGGCAGCAAAAAAGCGCAGCCGGTACAGCTGCGCCCTTTTGGAGAAGTTGAAATCAGTTACGTTTCCTTTTTACTGTTTTGCATCTGTTCACGAAAACGCTGATTCCACTGGTCGTACCGTTCGATTTTTCCATCCAGCCGCGCTACCGTCGCCTGCATTTCCTCAATCCGTTCCAGCAGCAGACGGCGCTGCTCGATCAGCAGATCTTTCCTGGCCTGAATCGTTTCATCCCCCTGCTGATAGAGGGTGACATATTCAATCAATGCCTCGATCGTCAGCCCGGCAGAGCGCATACATTTGACAAATCCAACCCAGTTGCAGTCATCGTCGGTATAGTCCCGGATGCCGCCAGCAGTCCGATGAACCGGCGGAATCAGGCCGATTCGCTCATAATACCGCAGGGTATCGGCAGAAACCCCATACTTTTTGCTTACTTCGGCAATTGTCATTGAGACGGCCTCCTGTTATTTATTCAGGTGTTCAGCGCGGAACTGCTTATAATCCGCGAGGTTTTCCGCCAGCAGTCGGGGGGTATCCAGTCCATAGGGGCAACGGGACGCACATGCCCCACAATGCAGGCAGTTTTCAATCTTCATCATTTCCGCGTTCATTTCATCGGTCAGCCAGCTCTGATAGGGAGAGCGGCGGAGCAGCAGGCTCATCCGTGCCGCGTTCTGAATCGGGATACCAACCGGACATGGCTGACAGTAACCGCAGCCATGGCAGAAGTTGCCGGCAAGCTCTGCGCGATCGCGGGCAATCAGCTGTTTCATTTCCTCATCGTATGCCGGTGGGTTCTTTTCCAGTTCCAAAAACTCCTGCAATTCCGATTCTCTCTGGATGCCCCAGATCGGCACAACCCACGGGTGCTGTTTCATAAATGCAAAGGTCGTCCGCGCGTTGGTGATCAGACCGCCGGCCAGTCCTTTCATCGCGATAAAGCCCATGTCGTGATCGCGGGCAAGCTCAGCAAGGGCGATATCCTTCTCATCCGAGATGGACGAAAACGGGAACTGTAAAGTGTCGTATTTGCCGGACAGCACCGCATCCCAGGCAAGCTGGTTGCGATGGTTGGTGATGCCGATAAACCGAATCCAACCCTTTTTCTGCGCTTCCAGAAGCCCGCCATAAAGAGAATCGGGGTCTTCCGGGTCGGGCAGCGTTCCAGGGTTGTGCAGCTGCAAAATATCAATATAATCGGTCTTCAGCCGGCGAAGGCTCAGCTCAATATGTTTGAGCAATGTTGCCTTGTCCAACGCGCCGGATTTGGTGGAAATAATGATATTGTGACGGACGTCGGAGAGTGCTTCACCGATTTTTTCCTCACTGTCGGAATAGGCGTTTGCAGTGTCAAAGTAGTTAATACCGCCGTCATATGCCATACGGAGCAGCTTTTTTGCTTCATCCATGCTGACCCGCTGTACCGGCAGCGCACCAAACGAAGACGCGCTGACCATCAGACCGGTACGCCCAAGTTTAATCATATCCATCCTCTGATCATCCTTTCTGAAACTGGTTATACAAGACAATGGTTTCCTCTGCTTTCAGGATACACTATGGAGTGGACTCCAGGTCAAGGGGTTTTCCAATATTTTTTATTATACCATATCCGACGCCTTTTGCCAGCTGCATTCCGCACATTTTCTCTCTTTTTCGCCCAAAAGCGGCAAAGCTTCTTGATTTTTTTCTGATAACTGTTATAATAAAATAAAGTTATGCAGAAAGGTTGTATCTATATGGCAAAACCGACTCCCATCACACAGGAACAACTGAAAAATTTTTCCAGACATTATCATGACAGCCCGCTCCGCCAGCTGGCTACCTGCGCGCTCGCCAAATCTGAAATGGCTGACGTCGCCTACTGCACGCCCGGCGCTGCTGCCATGCTGCATAAATTTTCCATTGAGATTCCGACACTTCCTGTCACCAATCAGAAACACAGCGGCCGCTGCTGGCTGTTTGCTTCGTTAAACGTCCTGCGGGAAAAGATTGCAAAGGAAAAAAATCTTGATAAGTTTGAGCTTTCTCAGAGCTATGCAGCTTTCTGGGATAAGTTTGAACGCGCCAACTACTTTCTTGAGTCGATCATCCAGACCGCGACGCTGCCGACCGACGATCGAGTTGTCCAGCATATTCTGACGACCGGCGTTCATGACGGCGGTCAGTGGGACATGTTTGTCAATCTGGTGGAAAAATACGGTATTATCCCGAAAGACGCAATGCCGGAGACTGCACAGAGCAGCAATACCCAGATGATGAACCGGATGCTGAACCAGAGCCTGAAAAATGCGGCAATCCATATCCGTCAGATGATGGCCCAGGGCAGTGGCATGAAGAAGGTAGATGAATACAAGGTTTCGGTGCTGGATAAGGTTTACGGCTATCTTTGCAGCTGCTACAGCGAACCGCCAAAACACTTTGATTTTGAATATGTCGACCGCAAGGGCGAATACCATATCGAGCGGGGCTATACCCCTTCCAGCTTTTACGAAAAGTACATCGGCGACATGGTGCAGGATACCATTTCGATCATCAACGCACCGACGGACGACAAGCCTTATTACCGCACTTATACTGTTTCGATGCTGGGCAACATTGTCGACGGACGGGATGTCTGCTATCTCAATCTGCCGATGAGTGAATTCAAGGAACTGATCATCCAGCAGCTGAAAGCCGGTCAGCTGGTATGGTTTGGCAGTGACGTCGGCAAATGCGGCAGCCGTGAAGAGGGGCTGTGGGACACCGGCAGCTTTGATTACGAGCTGCTGACCGGTCTGGATCTGGAGATCAACAAGAAAGATGGTCTGGACTACTGGTTCTCGGCGATGAATCACGCTATGGTGATCAGCGGCGTCAGCCTGGATGAAAACGGTGCTCCCATCCGCTGGAAGATTGAAAACAGCTGGGGCGACGAAAAGGGCAACAAAGGCTATTATGTATGCAGCGACAGCTGGTTTGACCAGTACGTCTATCAGGCAGTTGTCAGCCGCAGCACACTGGGCGACAAGGTCTCCCTGCTGGATCAGAAGCCGATTGTCCTCAATCCCTGGGACCCGATGGGTTCGCTGGCAGACTGATCTTTCTAATAAAACTGTTTCTGAAAAATCCCCATTTCCGCAGTGGAAATGGGGATTTTTGCTGATTGTATGCCGGGAATAACCAAAACCGGATCTGCATAGAAATAGGACAACATGAAAGGAGCGCTGTCCTATGACCTATCGCGCCGATTCTTCCACCTTTTATTCGCCTGCACGCACCACCCCTTCACGGGAGGCCGTCGAGCCGCAGCCGGCTCCCTTAACAGAAACAGATGATATCTCAACCACTTCCCCATCTCCCCGGCCTGCCGCCCGCATGGCTGAAAGAACATATTCTCCACAGGGAATCACCCCGCTGACCGCAGCGCTTTGGGGCATCACAGCAGCGGGCATCTGGTTGGGATGCAGAAGCGGCATACAGGCTGCTCCATCCATCCTGCAAAGCTGTCTGTCCGGGGCGGCAATATTGCTGTTTATCGGATGGTGCGGATTTTCGGCGGCCGGACAGGCCGGATGTCTGGCGGCACTGGTTGCGGAAGGAATCGCAGCCGGATGCGTGGCGGCAGGCGTATGGGCCGAAAAAGGCGAACTGATGACCCTGCTGCCAGTGGTACTACTGCTCCCGGTGACCGTGTGGGCAGCCGGCAACAGCATCCGCAACTCCGGGAGAATCTGGCACTGTCTGCGAAAAGGACATAACCCGCCCAATCTCAAACGGTACCTATTGCGAATGCTGCTGGCGGAAGGAGCCTGTGGGGTGGTACTGGCAGCGGGCTGGTTACTCGGACGGTAATCCCAATTTTTCCCGCGCAAGCGTCCGTTCCCCGGCAGAAAGGGTGGTTGCTCCCGGTTGTCCGACTGTGACTGTCTGATAGCCCGCACCCATATACAAAAACCACCGGAGAAACTTCTTCTCATTATAATAGTCCATCACTGAGATATCCCCTTCGCTCCAGTAAACCAGTGTTTCAAACAGTCCGTCATCCCGGTTGAAAGCGTCACTTGTAAACCGCTGTCCGAGAAAGGCCGTCAGAATCTCCGCCTGTCCCGGAAGCTGCCCGTCACCCGATTCGTCCATCAACATCAGCAGCGTCGGGCCATCCAACAGGTGCCTGCCGACCGGGATGTCCAGTGTCTCGCTCTGGTAGCGGTCATGGAAATCCCATTCCATCCCGCCGAGTACCGTCACCATTTTTTCGGCATTTTCCCGATCAAACCGGACGACCCGGTCGACACTGTCCTGCCCCAGGAGATCCCGAACACCTTTGATCGCATCGGTAAAGGAGCCGGCAGCCTGCCTCAGGGAGGTTCCTTCACCCGTCAGCAGACTGTCCGGGAAGGCCAGCACCGTCATCGCTCCAGTAGTCGGGCTAATCCTCAGCAGGAAGTAATGGGATGGCTGCTCTCCTTCCCCGTCTACCACCACCAGCAGCCGGTTGTCGTCCTCGGCGGTCGGATGGTAGTTATCCAGTGAATGGTCAGCGGACAGGCTGCTGCCGGAGAGCGGAGCATCTGAACTGCCGGGCGGATGAAACAGCTCCCCATTGCGGCTGGTTCCCGACAGCACAATCAGCATGACGAGCAGCAGCACCGCAAGGCTGATGCCAAAAGTCAGGACAAATGTTACCCCGCCGGACAATCCCTTTTTTGGTGCCAGTTCTGTTTCATAGATCTTTCCATAAGAATTGTCCTGTTCCTGTTGCTGCCTGAGGGTTTGGGTAATCTCCTCCATGACCTGTTCTTCGTCTCCATTTCCCAGCATCCCTGTTCATCCTTCCCGTATTTTCTTCCGTAAACCGGCCGCATTGCTGCGTGTATCTCCAGTATAGCCGGATCAGAATGCAAATATGCCCGAATCCTGCACCGCAGTTTCTGGCGAAAACTCTATAGAGCGTGTCTCTTCCGACATGATTTTCGGTCAAATATACGGGATTGCGCGGAATTTTGCAATCAGCGGTATCAATCCTTGCAATTAGGCAGGCTTTCTTGTATAATAAAGAAAATATATCTAGGGCATTTGTCCTTAACGGGAATTAGGAGGTAGCTTATGCGTGCTATTATTTCGGTCGTCGGTAAAGATACAGTCGGCATCCTCGCCAAAGTCAGCACTCTGTGCGCTGAAAACAAAGTCAATGTCGTCGATGTGACCCAGACAATCCTTCAGGATATGTTTGTTATGATCATGATGGTCGATATCTCCGCCATTACCTGCACATTTTCGGATTTCTCCGACCAGGTGACCGGTTATGGCAAAGAGGCCGGTCTGGTCATCAACGTCATGCATGAGGATATCTTCAATTCGATGCACACCATCTGACAGGTCCTGGCCTTTGTGCCGCATCTTCAATCGCAGGAAAGGCGGGTTACTTTTGATAAACGTACATGATATTATGGAAACCATCCAGATGATTCAGGAAGAAAATCTGGATATCCGCACCATTACAATGGGCATCTCTCTGCTCGACTGCTGCGACGCCGACATCGACAGGAGCTGTGAAAAAATCTACGAAAAAATCTGCCGTAAGGCCGAGCATCTGGTTGCAACCGGTGAAGAAATTGAGAAGAAATACGGCATCCCAATTGTCAACAAACGTATTTCTGTCACACCGATTGCTGTTCCGCTGGCTGTTTCGGGCGGAAATCCGATCAAATATGCGCTGACGCTGGAAAAATGCGCCAACACCTGCGGCGTCAACTTTATCGGCGGATATTCTGCGCTGGTCCAGAAAGGCTTTGCAGCCGGTGACCAGGCACTGATCGAATCTATCCCCGAAGCACTGACTGTCACCGACCATCTCTGCTCGTCGGTCAACGTCGGCTCGACCAAGGCCGGTATCAATATGGACGCAGTCAGAATGATGGGCGGCATCGTCCGCCGGACTGCCGAACTGACCGCCGACCGCAACTGCATTGGCGCGGCCAAGCTGGTCGTCTTCTGCAACGCAGTCGAGGACAACCCCTTTATGGCGGGCGCTTTTCACGGTGTCGGCGAACCTGATTGTGAGATCAATGTCGGCGTATCCGGCCCCGGTGTTGTCCGGGCAGCACTTGCAAAGCTCCCCAAAGACGCCGATCTGACTGAGGTCGCTGATCTGGTCAAACGGACTGCCTTCAAGATCACCCGTATGGGTCAGCTGGTCGGCAAGGAAGCCAGTGAAAAACTGGGCGTACCATTCGGCATTGTCGACCTCTCCCTTGCGCCTACCCCGGCTGTCGGCGATTCGGTCGCTCATATTCTGGAGGAGATGGGGCTGGAGATGTGCGGCTGTCATGGAACGACCGCTGCCCTTGCACTGCTCAACGATGCAGTCAAAAAAGGCGGCGTCATGGCTTCTTCCCATGTCGGCGGACTGTCCGGTGCGTTTATCCCGGTATCGGAAGACGCAGGCATGATCGACGCGGCGCGCTGCGGCAACCTGCTGCTTGAGAAGCTGGAAGCGATGACCGCTGTCTGCTCAGTTGGACTGGACATGATCGTCATTCCGGGAGACACGACGGCTGAAATGATCTCGGCCATTATCGCCGACGAAGCGGCAATCGGCATGGTCAACTCCAAGACGACCGCTGTCCGTGTCATTCCCGCAATCGGCAAATCCATCGGCGACGACCTCTCCTTTGGCGGCCTGCTGGGTGCAGGACCGGTCATGAAGGTCAACTATACCAAACCGGATATCTTTATCCATCGCGGCGGCAGAATCCCCGCGCCGCTGCAGAGCCTGAAAAACTAATCTGCGTATATACAGAACGGCTTTTCTGGCGGCTGTTCTGTCAGACAGATCATCCCCCGGCAATGCCGGGGGATATTTTATTGCAGCGCATCGCCTGACGGCAGCCAGATACAAAAACGACAGTAAGGAACATTGTTATGAATCCATACAAAATTGACCTCGGAGCACAGCTTCCCCCTGATACCGACTACCCGGAAATCCCGCTGGACGGCAACTTTTCTTTTGCCTGCCAGGGTTGCGGCGACTGCTGCCGCAAACGGAGCGACATCGTCCTGTCGGGCTACGATCTCTACCGGCTCTGCGTCCGTTTCGCGCTCCCGCCCCAGATGGTGATTCGCGCCTTCTGCCACTGTTATACCGGTTCTGCCACCCACCTGCCGGTTGTCCGGCTCCGTCCCCGGCAGGACAACGGCAACTGTCCTTTTCTGACCACAGAAAGCAGCTGCGCCATCCATTCCCATAAACCGCTGGTCTGTGCTCTGTATCCGCTGGGACAGTCGATCGACTTTGAGGCGGGAGCTGATCCGTCTGACCCGGAAGTCCGCCGCCGGTGCATCCACTATTTCGCGCAGGACACCGGGTGCAGCGGCCGTCAGGTAACGTTGACCCTGCGGGAATATCTGGACAGCTTTTCGATTCTCAGCCGTGAGGAACTGGACTTACGCTGGGCGCGGGACTGCATCGCCCTTTCTTCGCGGGTAAAAACACTTGAAAAGCGGCTGCGGCCTATCGAAATGAAATACCTTCAGCGAAAAATCCAGCGGGCACTTTATCTGGAATACGATTTCAGACAGGATTTTATGCCGCAGTACGACCGGAATATCGGGCAGCTGGAAGAGACCCTCTGCAAGCTGGAAGGAGATCAATCTGTCAGAAAGGGAAATCAACCATGAAAATCGTCACCCCTGATTATTTCGCACAATTTCACTGTATCGCCTCCGACTGCCCCGAAACCTGCTGTGCCGGATGGGAAGTCGTCGTCGACCCGGAAAGTGAACAGCGGTACCGTGCACTGCAAACCCCACTCGGCGAGCGCATCCGCGGTATGCTGGCAATCGAGGACGGCGAAACCTGTTTTCACTGCAATCCAGACGGCAGATGCCCGTTTCTGAATGACCGCAACCTCTGTGATATCCAGGCGGAAATGGGAGAAGAAGCCCTCTGCCGCACCTGTCACCTCTATCCCCGGTTTATCAACGACTTCGGCGGTACCAGAGAGATGGGGCTGTCCATCTCCTGCCCGGAAGCGGCACGGATTATCTTCTCTCAAACTGGGAAAACACAGTTTGTCGCAGAAAACCACCCGGAACTTCCCCCCTCGCTGAACGATATGGACGCCGACCGATATTTTTCCGTCATGCGGCTGCGCCAGACGGCCTATGAACTGGTACAGCGTTCCCAGTTCCCGATGGACCACCGTTGTGCACTGCTGCTCCGGCTGGCACGTCAGGGACAGAAAAGAATCAAAAAAGAAAGATGGGAGGATATCGAACCCCTCTGCGACAGCTTTGACCCCCATCAAATGCTTGCACAGCTGAAAAAATGCCGCAGCCGTGCCTCTCAGACACCCGCCTTGCCAATCAGCGCAATCCTCAGCGCACTGTTACAGCTGGATATCCTGACTGAAGAGTGGAAAGAACAGCTGAACAGTTGCCTTCATATGTTTGAAACCGGCAACCCTCAGGTTGTACCGCTCGACGCGCAGTTTGAACAGAATCTGCTGTTTACTTTCCTTTTCCGGTACTTTGCCCGCGCGGCCTATCCCGCCGCCGGTGATAAAACACTGCTGGGACTGGTTAAATTTGCGGTATTCAGCCTGCTGGCGGTCCGAATCCTTGGACAGGACATGTCTCAGGAACAGCTGCAAAAACTTGCTATCCGCTATTCCCGAGAGGTGGAGCATGACGAAGACAATGTCGAAATGTTGGTCAATACCATGGCGGAGGACCCAGTCTTTTCCGAAAAGGCTTTCTGTTCCCTGCTTCTGAGCGCACAGGCAGGATTATAAAATTTCTGATTGAAT
>DVLN01000194.1 GCA_018715465.1 Candidatus Faecivivens stercorigallinarum
GAATCGTTGTTTCCGAATCTATTATAACATAGCCCGAAAGGGAATATGTGAATATATTATGAATATTCCCTTTTTCACTCTTTTATAAATGTCTGGCTGATTATTTACCGGACGGCATAAAGTCACTGCGCTTTTTGCGTGGACGCGGGCGGCAGCGCAGTTCGGTAAAAAAGTCGGTCAGCAGCTGTTGTGCCGCTTCTGCAAGCACTCCGCCGGTCACTTCCGGCTGATGGTTGAACGGAACGTCAAACAGATTGATCAAACCCCCGCAGCAACCAGCCTTTTTGTCCGTGGCTCCGTAGACAACACGCGGGATCCTCGCATTGATGATCGCACCCGCGCACATCGGGCAGGGTTCCAGCGTCACATATAGTACCGCACGGTGCAGCCGCCATCCGCCCAGTTTTCGGCAGGCCTGTTCAATTGCCAGCAGTTCAGCATGGGCAGTTGCACAGCGGCCAGTTTCCCGCAGGTTGTGCGCAGTGACGAGTACCTCTCCATCCCAGGTCAGCACTGCACCAACTGGAGTTTCTCCCAGTGCCGCAGCTTTTTTTGCCTCTTCCAGTGCCAGCGACATCATTTGTTCATCCCGTGTCAGTTGTATCAGCTCCTCATTTTTTTAAGAAACAATCATCATCTGTTGCAGTGACTGGAACAGCCACAGGGCGGCAGATGCGGTAAAAAATGCGCTGGTCAGCGAGATTGCCAGCTTTTTTCGGAAGGTGAACCGACTCCGATGACGGACCTGCTGTCCGCTTAGACGGGCATAGTCCAGCGTACGGGATGAAAGGATAAAGGCGTTTTCATCCTTCAGGCAGATGATTGAAAAGGCAATCAGACCGGCTGTGATCAGCAGCAGTGTGACCGATATCTGCACGAGCAAATTGTTGGGCAGCAGGATGGATAGCAGTTCCGGCCAAAGTACGTTGAGACAGTGGCTGATGGTGGACACCAGGATAGAACCGGTGCGCAGTGTCATATATCCATACATCAGCGCCATCAGTGCATTTCGGAGCCCATCGGTCAGATTACCAGCTGTCAGTCCGCTGATAATCGCGGTCATCATCAGTGCAAAGGCGTCACTGTGCTTGCGGAATACCCGCAGCAGCAGCCCGCGCAGCAGAAACTCCTCCAGAATTACGCCAAACACTGCCGTCCGCATCAGATACATCATTTGTGCGATCGGCAAGACAGGGGGAGAACTGGTATTGACTTCCACCAAGTTAACCGCTTGTAATACCCCATTCAAAAAATCCCGCACAAACACAGTCATCCCCGACAGCCCCAGACTGCACAGAATTGCAAGAATTGCAGTAACCGGCGGAAAGGCGGTGTTGCTCCGCTGACGGATTTCTCTTCCACCGGTTCCCAGCAGAAAGAAAATAGGTATCAGGTAACTGCCGTATGTCCAGATGTCGGTACGCATCTGTCCCAGAATTGCGTTCCACAGCACCAGTTGCTGTGGTGTTTCCAGCGGCAGCCATTTTGCCAGCCATCCGACAAATAGCTGCGCAGGAATATATAAAAGCGACGGCAGAAGCAGCAGCATCAGCATAATTCCGCCCGCAACCGATGCGCTTCTCCGAATTTCCGCGCGTTCGATGTCCTGCGGGTCAAGGTGAATAAAGCCGTAACCACTGACATAAACATTGCCGTCGCAGTCCAGATCGGGCCAGTGGGCAAAGTGTGGATAGCCTTTTCCACTCCTTGGTTCCCGTTGAAACTGCATGATATCCTCTCCCGGCTCAAGAATAGATTGATTTATATTGATTATACCATGCCGGCAAAACAGAAAAAATATTTTTCTGTAAATTTTCCGCGTCGGGTGCAAATACGCTGGAACTGTGGGCAACTTTGTCTATCTTTTCACACAAATTTGCGGTTTGCTCTGTACAAATCTGGAAAAATCCAGTATAATATAGTAAAAATCTATCAAAGGGTGAAACAGAAATGCCAGTTGGAGTATTATTGAACGCTGCGGCTATTTTTCTAGGCGGACTCTTGGGCGCTTCGTTTGGCAGCAAAATTCCGCCTCACATCTGTAAAGTGCTTCCTGCGGCGTTTGGAAGCTGCTCAATGCTGATGGGTGTGAGCAACATTATCAAAATGCAGACGATGCCGGCTGTTGTCCTGTCGGTTATAGTCGGTACCATCATCGGAGAGGCGATGTGTCTGGAAACCCGTTTCAGGCAGCTGGGCGGCTGGATGGGTCCGAAAATCGCTTCGCTGTTTCATGCGGCCGGTGACGGTGATGAAGGTGTGCTGACAGATTTCGTTTCAGCGCTGGTATTGTTTTGTGCCAGTGGTACGGGAATCTTTGGGGCACTGCAATCGGGACTCAACGGCGACCATACGTTGCTGATTACCAAATCCATTCTGGATTTTTTTACCGCTGTAATCTTTGCGGTGACGGTAAAGCATCTGATTGCGTTTATCTGTTTCCCACAGCTGCTGATTATGCTTGCGCTGTTTTTCAGCGCAAAACTCCTGATGCCGGTTATTTCCGACTCGATGCTGAATGATTTTATGGCATGTGGGGGAATACTGACATTTGTGACGGGTTTTCGGATTGTAAAGGTTCGGGAGTTTCCGATTGGCAGTATGCTGCCTGCGGTGATTCTGGTCATGCCGGTTTCATGGCTGTGGACCAGCTGGATTGCACCGCTGTTGGGATAAAGACTGGTTGATTTAAGCATTTCAGGTAAAAAAATTTAAAATTCCTTCACACCAAAAGTGTATGCTCATGTCACAATATTGTTGGAATCAAACCGCTGAAAGGTTGGTGTATCGATGCCTCGTTTTTTTGTTCCGCCGGTCGATGGTGACACGGTGATCCTGGATGGAGACAGTGCCGTCCATATCAGCCGTTCTCTGCGGATGCGGCCGGGTGAACAGCTGACCCTGTCAGACGGTCAGGGGACCGATTACCAGGCTGAGATCCTGTCGACCGGCAGCCTGGTGCAGCTGAAGATTCTTTCTCAAAGCCGTTGTCTGACCGAGCCTGCCGCGCGGCTGACCCTGTTCCAGGCGTTGCCCAAGGGAGACAAGATGGACTTTATCGTCCAGAAAGCGACCGAACTGGGGGTCAGTGTAATCCAGCCGGTGTTGACCGATCGCTGTGTTTCCCGGCCGGATTCTAAGTCGATGGCGAAAAAATGCGAGCGTTATCGAAAGATTGCGCTGGAGGCTGCACAGCAGAGCGGCCGCGGAAAGATCCCGGAGATCAGGGAACTGGTTACATTGCGGGAGGCGGTCGGAATGCTGCCCAAAAAGAGCGTGCTCTTTTATGAAAAAGGAGGCGAGCGGCTGGCAAAACTGATTTCTCCGGCGGATGAGGATATCGGGATGTTTGTCGGCAGCGAAGGCGGTTTTTCAGAGGAGGAAGCTGCTTTTCTGGCAGAAAACGGTGTTGTGCCGGCGACGCTGGGTGCGCGGATTTTGCGGTGTGAAACAGCGCCGCTGTGTGGTATATCGGTGATCCTGTCGCTGACAGGTGATATATGATATTGAATAGAAAGGATGGAAAATAAGATGAAAAAGAGTTTTTGGATTTCACTGATCGCAGGTGTTGCTGCTGTTGCTGCTGTTGCGGTTGCAATTGCCGCTCTGATTCGCAGAAAGACTGAGGCGATCGCGCAGGAACTGGATTTCGAACCGGATGATGACTATTTTGACCTTTCTGACGAGCAGGAAGAGGACGAAGGGGAAGAACTGTCTGATGAGCTGGGAGAGGAAGTGGAAGAAGAGATTTCAACTTCTTCTCACGAAGAACCAATTGATGTCCCCGGTGATGATGAGAAAGAAAATTCTTAAGCTGGAAAGATAAAAAAGCTGAACAGGCCGGATTTAAAAGGCTCTTTGTCAATAGTTGGGGTAAAACCCGAAATGGAATAGATAGGCAAGCGGCAGCATATTACTGTCGCTTGCTTGTTTTATATGGCGTTCTGGTGT
>DVLN01000195.1 GCA_018715465.1 Candidatus Faecivivens stercorigallinarum
TTGGCTTAGATTTTGTATAGCCTATTGCTATTTTTTAACCGGCGTGATATCCTTGTGGTGTAAGAAAACTTCGCCAGTTGGGGCGGGTGTTTTGATTTATACGAGAATGTTTGCGGGGGTTTATTTAGAAAATTATCTAAATAACACCGCTGACGGGGAGGATGCAGACAGATGCTTACAATCAGTCATTTTTCAAAGACTTATACCGGCGGCAAGCGGGCGGTTGACGACCTTTCTTTGACTGTCCAACCGGGCGAAATGATGGGATTTATCGGCCATAACGGGGCGGGTAAGACAACGACCCTGCGTTGTGTTGCCGGTATACTGGACTTTACCGAAGGAGAGATCACAATTGACGGACACAGCATCCGTACTGAACCGGTTGCTGCCAAATCGGTGACAGCCTTTTTGCCGGATAATCCCGATCTGTATGATTTTCTAAAGGGAATAGATTATCTGTCATTTATCGCCGATATATACGGGATAGACCGGGTAACAAGAAAGGAACGAATCGGCCGGTATGGCGATGCTTTTGGGCTGACGACCGCCCTGGGCAGTGCCATCGGAGGCTATTCTCACGGTATGAAACAGAAATTGGCGCTGATCAGTGCTTTTATGCGCGCTC
Organism: Candidatus Faecivivens stercorigallinarum; assembly: GCA_018715465.1. GTDB lineage: Bacteria > Bacillota > Clostridia > Oscillospirales > Ruminococcaceae > Faecivivens > Faecivivens stercorigallinarum. The sequence continues at coordinate 626 of DVLN01000195.1, forward strand.
CCAGGCTGTTGGTGTTGGATGAGCCATTTGTCGGACTGGACCCGGAAGCCGCTTATGCCGTCAAAGGATTTCTGCGGGAATTGTGCAATCAGGGAGGCGCGGTGCTGTTTTCGACCCATGTATTGGAGGTGGCGGAAAAACTGTGCGACCGGATCGCAATTATCCGTCAGGGAAAACTGGTGGAATGCGGCGACACCGAAACGGTAGTCGGTAACTCCAACCTGGAAAGTGTTTTTCTGGAGCTGGAACGCGGCGCTGCCGCAGATAAGCCGGAGGAGGCGGAAGAGCATGCGTAAACTGTGGGTGCTGATCAAAATAAACCTGCGGGCGCTGTTGAGTGCACTTAAGCTGGGCAGCGGCAAAAAAGCCAAAGCAACTGGTGCCGGTGCACTGGTTCTGCTCGGGGTACTGGCCGTCTATATTGCCGGTGTTTACAGTTTTACCTTTGCACTTCAGCTTGGAGAGCTTGGAATGCTGGAATATCTGATTCCGATGATGGCGATTATGGGCTGTCTGATGTCGGTGCTTATGACGGCGCAGGCGGCGAGTGGTTTTATCTTTTCCGGCCGGGATACCGATTTGATGCTGTCGCTGCCAGTGAGTGCGTTTTCGGTGATGCTCTCCCGGATCACAGCACTGTATATTGAAAATCTGGCGTTTATTGGCCTGTTTATGCTGACGTCAGGGGTTGCCGGTGCGATCAATGGCCTGGGCGGATTTGGTTATTATCTTTCTCTGGTCATTGGTACATTGCTGCTGACCTTCCTGACAACTATGCTGACAATGGTAATTGCTTTTGTCGCGGCATTTGTTACATCGCGCTTTCCTCATCACGCGGTTTTCAGTACGATCGTATGTTTTGCTTTTTTGCTGCTGATTATGGTCGGCTCTTTCCAGATCAGCAATGTCGGAAGCCTGCTGCTGACCAATAAGGAAAAGTTTGACAATATCCTTTATAGAGTGCTTTTGCCGTTTGGATTGCTGAAAAGCGGACTGAACGGCGATCTGCTGGCACTGCTGCTGCTGGCAGCCGTTTGTGTCATCCCTTTTCTGCTGCTGGTGTGGCTCTTTTCCAGCCGGTATAAACAGGTGCTGTCGGCGCTGGCTTCCCGGATTGTCCGCAATGATTACCGTTTGGGAACGCTGTCTGCCCGCAGTCAGTTTTCGGCGCTCTTTTCACGGGAGGTTAAACGCTACTTTGGAACCAGCATCTATCTGTTTAACACCGGATTTGGCGCGGTTTTGCTGCTGGCGGGAGCGATCTATGCTGTATTTATGTATAAAAAAGTGCAGCCGTATTTGCAGCTGATGGGTGGGATGCAGACAGTTATCCCTATTGCAGCTGTTGTTCTGGGATTTATTGTTGCAACAATCAATACGACTTGTGTCTCAATCTCGCTGGAGGGAAAAACGTTCTGGATTATTAAGGAGGCGCCAATTCAGCCGGAGGCGTATTTCGGCGCAAAGGTGCTGCTCAATCTGCTGATCTCCTGGCCGGCGACGCTGGTTTCCTGTCTGATTCTGGGGATTGCCTACCGCCCGGCAGTCTGGACAGTCGTTTCACTGATTGCGGCTTTGCTGGCGCTGGGCTTGCTGATTGCGTTGGCGGGGCTTTGGATTAACCTGTTTTTCCCGAAAATGGATGCACCCAATGACACGGTTGTGGTTAAACAGTCTGCTTCGGCCTTTATTGGAGTGTTTGGCGGATGGGTGCCGCTTGGACTGGCAAGTTTGGGATATATTCCTGCTGAAAAGGTAATGGGTTTTGAAAGCTACGCACTGATCTGTACGGCAGTTTTTCTCGGCTGTTCAGTTGGGCTGTGGCTGTGGCTTAAAAATAGCGGAATTCGCAGGCTATCGTCAATTTGTTGAATATATATCCGAAAAATCAGATATTTTGTAGAATGATATCTTTGCTATCGACTTTTCATACAAGATATGGTATAATTTATTTGGGAGAGACGACGGAACGCGGGTGGATGTAATACACATAGTTTTTTCCATCCTTTCACCTTCCGTTTATTCCCAGTTCATCTGTCCGTGGTATCATAAGAACAGATGAAAAAGCCAATCAATGGGAAAGGAGCAGAAATCATGAAACGCAGACTTGCAGCCGCAATTTTAACTGCCACTGTTACTGCTGGTGCAGTGACCCTGCCCGCGGCTGCCGAATGGGACAGAGGAGAGCAGGATACTACGGCCTGCGTTGAAACTGTCGGCACGCCGCAGGGAACTGGCTGGCAACAGATCGGCGGCGTTTGGTATCTGATCACCAAGGAAGGAAATTATTACCAGGGCTGGCATCGTGAAAAGGGGCAATGGTACTTTTTGAACAACCGCGGTGCGATGGTAACCGGTTGGGTAGAGATTGACGGACGTGTGTATTGTTTTGGTGCTGACGGCGTGATGATGACCGGGACGGCTTGTTCCGGCGACCAGTGCTACCAGCTTGGGCTGGACGGCGCGGTAGTGGGAGAGGAGGTCCCCGCGGTCTCGCAGATCTATATTACGATCGCAGGCATCGTTCGCGCAGTTGCCTGATTGTTTAAAATAGGGAAATAAAAGGGAGAGGCCTGTGTAGTTCACAGGTGCCTCTCCTTTTTCATTGGTTATGGTTTGGATCTTCGGGCAATTGAAAACAGTTTCTGCGGAAGCTCAAATACGAAGATAATGCCAAGGACAATGGCAATCGCGTCCTGTAAGGCAGCTGTGCCCCGCTGGATTGCCCCGTCCATGTTTTCCATGACCAGCTCGTAGATGGTCCAGTAGATGCCCACGCCGGGAACCAGAGGAAAAAGCCCGGATACCATAAAGATGGTGACCGGACAGCGTTCCCGTACCGCGCACAGCCGGGAGAGGATGATCACCAGTACCGTTGCCAGAAAAGCGGCGAGCATCCGATTGCTTCCTGCCTGTGAAACCAGCCGGTAGACCAGCCAGCCAGCGGCACCGATTGCACCGCACCAGGGGTAGTATCGTCCAGGGACGCTGAACAGCAGCGCAAAAGCTATTGTTCCGATAAAGGCCATGATACATTCTTTGAGCAGTACCAATTGATCCACCTCTGTTCTATATCATACCACCGGTGAGCGTATGAATGACCGAGATCATCACACCGACCCCCAGTGCGACTGAAAAAATAACCAGCAAAGCATCCAGCATCCGAACTGATCCTGAGATATAATCTCCGTTGCCGAGGTCGCGAATTCCAATGGTAAAGGCGAGTCCTGGCACCAGCGGGATGATCGAACCACCGATAATTGTATCCAGATTCTGCCCCAGTCCCAGTTTCCAGAGCAGTACCGCACACCCTGCAACAAAACAACCGGACAGGATGTTCAGGACGATTTTAGACATTGGCCGGTTGAGCGGGAAAAGCAGCAGCAGATACAGCAGTCCGCCCACCAGAAAAGCTGTTAATGCATCCTGGGTCGCGCCGCCAAATAAAACGCAGAAAGAGCCGCTGCCGATTGCCGAGCAGAGGACTTTCTGCCATTTTTTCTTTTCCGGCATCTGGCGAATCTGCTCAAGGATGGAACGCGCTTCATATACTGTATGTCTGCCCTCGGAAATTTCCCGTGACAGCTGGTTGACTGCCGCGACTCGATCGAGATGGGAAGAGGAGATCGGGATGTGCTGCACCCGTGCATACGATCCCTCCCGGTCAGAACCGGCAGTCAGAAAGATTCCGTTGCTCAGAATAAACGCATTTTCCGAGTGGATACCGTATGCCCGCAAAATGCGGTGAATGGTATCCTCTACCCGAAACAACTCGGCTCCACTCTCCAACAGGATATGCCCCGCATACAGCGCCAGATCACAGACATCCTGGTCCCGCACCCCGTGTCCGCGGAAAACTGTCTTTTCCGGGCTGGGGGAAGCAGGTGGGACAGAGGAAGCCTGTTTTCTTCCCAAGTATTTTGACAGCAATGCCATTTTACAGCAGTTCCTCCTGTATATTCCAGCTCTTTTCCGGCAGATTGATCTGTACGGTTATGCGTCGTTTTCCATCCGAGAAGACAGTTTGCTGCTGGTTCCCCTGTTTGTCCAGCAGCCGGTGGGAAACCATTTCCATTTTGGCCACCTTTCTTTGCAATTCAGAGACAATGCGCCACCGGCGGACGTCCTCTTCTGTCTGGTCGCCGGCAGTTATCGAGAAAGCACCATCCATTCCAGGATAGGCAGGGTCCCGTCGAATATACGCTGCGCCGCCGTTCAGCAGCGCATACAGCATATAGTCTTCTCCGTCCGGGTGGTTCTCCATCGGCCAGGGGATGATCAGGCAATCATGGTAGACCAGATTATAGAGGGGGACCGGAATACCTTTTCGGGGCGAACCGGGCCGTTCCATCATAAATGAATAGGGGGCATAATGGCAGAATACCAGCTGAGGGATTGACCAGTCAGCCGCCTCTTCGGATGAAGGCAGAATTCCATTGGCGTTAAGCCAAGCAAAACAAGACAGCCGGTAGTCAAGACATTCGCTTCGGGTCATTGGATGGGCGGGATTTGCACATTCATCCGGTTCGTTGCAGGTAAATACATCAAGATAACTGCAATCGGGTCGAATATCTTCTGCAAATAATTTATCGAAATTCCGGCGGACAAAATGAGGTGCCTGGGACGCGCAGAGGTAGTCCTGTGGGCCGCCCGCCCACAACGCCATCGAAAAGATGCTGCCGTCGGGTGCTTGAACCGACAGGGCAGGATCATAAGAAGGTGCCGAATGGTAAAAATCGCGGTACTGGTCGTGCAATCCGTACAGATAACCGCAGTTGTGTACTGTCTGCTGGAGGCCTCTCAGTCCGTCCCAGCCGCCCGCTTCCTGGCATGCGGGCAGGTAGTCGGGGTGGCAGTTGTCATATCCAGGTTGTCCCCAGCCGTCCAGGTGGAGATACAGCCGGTCAACGCCCAGCTGGTGATATCGTGCAATTTCTTTCGCCCGGACAGAAAAGGGAGTCAGATGGTTGTTTTTTTCAGGAGCGGCGGGGTCAAAAAAGTCGCTCTTTGGGTCAACATGGGTCTTAATTCCAGTATGGACAAATCCGGCTCCGATAAGACTGTCGACTTTTGGATTGGCGGCCGCCTTTTCCGACAGTGTCCGCAAAAGCCCTATTTCACGGGCATACTGGCGATAGATTTTGGCAAGCTGGGTATAATCGCAGTCCTGCCGGAAGGAGTACCGTACTTTGCGTACACCTGTCATCTTTCCCAGAACAGGCAGCCAGTAAAAGGCCAGCCGCGTTCCGCCGCCTGCCGGATGCAGGCAGCTGTACCCTGCGTCGGCGGGAGTCTGGCAGATCGCAATATAGCCGTCGTTCTCTTTTACCTGTCCAAACCATGGCATGTAAGCTGCTGCGCTTTCCAGCTGTCCATTAAACGGCAGTTTTTCAAACGATACTGGCCAGCCGTTTGGAATCATCAGTCCCTGCTGAAGGGTGAGCAGGGAATACCACCGGCTGTCTGTCTGATCAAAAATGGCGCTGCCCGGCCAACAGACCTGTCGGATATTCTTTGTCTGCTTGGACAGCGGAATCCATTCGGCCAGCAGCTGGCCTTCCTTTTGCAGCAGGAGCCGGAGCTCAAAAGAGAGGGGCTCACAATTGGTATACCGGATGCGAATACCGGTGGCTATACCCGTTTCCATCCGCTCTATTTTGGGTTGTGCCATCTCACCAAAAGACAGAGTGGTGTCATCGGTCAGAATACTGCCGCCTTCAAATTGCCATTCGGTATCATCTATGGTAATGGTAAAGCTTCCGTCGGAAAATGCGGTAAGGGTCTGGTTGTCCAGACAGATTTGCATGCTGTTTTTTGTCATCTAAATGGATTCCTTTCTGCAAACATTGTATCGTTCGGACATTATTATAGCACAAAAAACAATTGCGGAAAACAGGCAGAAATGCTATAATCAAAATAATATCCATTCAGGGCAGAACAACAGAAAGGTGCGGTGCGGCATGGCTGAAATCATTTTATCACTGATTGATTTTGAAGAGAAAGACCTGGAACAGCTTCGGCTGGTTGCAGGAGAACGAAAACTGGTGACCCGGGCGGAATTGGGCGGCAGCATACCGGATGAGGTCTGGCAGCAGGCAGTCGTGATTCTGGGTAACCCGACGCCTTCCCAGCTGAAAGAGTGCGAGCACCTGAAACTTTTGCAGCTGCAGAGCGCCGGTGCGGACAACTACTGTCAGCCGGGTATTCTGCCGGAAGATGTTGTGCTCTGCAATGCAACTGGAAGTTACGGAATGGCAATTGCAGAGCATATGGTTGGAGTGACTATGATGATGGCCAAAAAGCTGCATCTCTACCGTGACCAGCAGTTTGCCGGGGTATGGCGGGATCTCGGACCGGTTATGCCGATCAGCGGCAGCCGGGTACTGGTTGTCGGCCTGGGCGATATCGGTACCGAATACGCAATTCGGATGTACATGTTGGGGGCCAATATTACCGGTGTGACCCGTACCGTTAAACAGGGGCCTCCGTTTGTTGATCAGATGGCGGTGGCCGCCCAGCTGGATGAGCTGCTTCCTCAGGCGGATATCGTGGCGCTTGCGTTGCCGGGAGGAAGTGCGACAGCTGGTATTATGAATGCCCATCGCATCGGGCTGATGAAACAGGGTGCCTTGCTGCTCAATGTTGGACGAGGAAGCGCAGTGGATACCGACGCACTGGTGCAGGCACTGGAACAGGGGAGACTCAGCGGTGCGGCGCTGGATGTGACCGATCCAGAACCCCTTCCTGCTGGACATCCGCTCTGGCACCAGCCGCGTGCAGTGATTACGCCCCATATCTCAGGCGGGCTGCATCTGCGGGATATCTACAATAAGCTGGTCGTCCGGTGTATCCGCAACGTTGCCGCTTTTGCACAGGGCCGTCCCTATGAATCCCAGGTAGACCGTGCGACTGGATATGCAGTCAGCAAGGCCGATTCAATATAAACAATCAAAAAAGCGTCCTTTTCATTCCCACTATGGGGCAGATGAAAAGGACGTTTTTGTTGGTTCAGTTTTTGATGACTCGCTGGAAGGCATGTCTTCGTTATCTTTTCTTGTTGCGATGACAGGCGGCAAGCGTTGTCTTCTTTTTGTGTTGCCGGCGTTCATGGATCAGATCACCGATTCCCAGCCCAATGATTGTCAGCGCACAGGTCATCAGAAAGGATTCTCCGTCCAGTGACTGAAAGACAATCCAGTGAGTCAGCTGGCTAAAAATGGCGGTGTAAAGGGTAAAGGCAGCAGCACGCCAGAATCCGATCTGGGTATATCCCAATGGAATCCCGCTGATTAGTCCCGCAGCGGGGAACAGGATAAACAGCCAAATCAGATTGAAGATATTCTGCTGCTGCTCTGGCAGATTGATCCCCCATATAATGGATAGAACCGAAAACAGGGTAAATCCACTGACAGACACGATAGGCTTGATTTGCATTTTAAGTTACCTCAGGGAGTTATCAGAATCGACTGTACAAATGCTTCAGCATCCGAGCGGGTCATTCCGGTACCGCAGGACCAGGCGTAGGAAAATCCGTCGTCAACCCATGTCAAAAGGGTATATTGATCTTCACTGTCACCCTTCATCATAATTGTAATATTGTCTAAGGAACTTTCCAGTGTACAGTTATAGGTATTGTAATCGCCGCTGATATCGGTTCCCCAGATAGACGTTCTGGCTACCCGGTAAAGACTGCCATCTTCCCAGGATGCCTGAAACATGCTGCCATTGATCAGTGTCAGGCTGGCCTGTGATAGGTCAGGCGCGGTGACTTCCCATCCGAGCGTAGCTTCTGCCTCGTCGACCGAAGAACAGGGGACCATCGGATTGGCAATCTGGGTACCATTTTCGGCTGTCTGCGTGGTCGTTTGGGTAGATGTCTGATTGGGGCGGGCATCTTTACCTTCCGGCTGTTCGGTTATGGCTGTTGTTTCGTCGGCTGTTTCGGGCAGAGAACTGGTTTGGGAGTCCGAAGAAGACGGACGTGGTTCATCGGGGACGGCTGTACTGGTGGTATTGGTCTGCCTGCCGTCATCTGTGACGGAAGAAGCAGTGCCCTCAGCTTGAGAATGAGCTGACGATTCCGTCTCCCGTGGTTCGGCAGTTGCTGTTTCCGGCTGCTGTGCGCCTTCTTCAGAGAAATCTTCCGTTGGCTGTATGGCTTGTTCTGTTTCGGCTGCTTGAGCCATGGCAGAAGATCCATCCGCCGTTTCTGTGCTGGAATGCCGGGAATCATCTGTGGACGATCCGGCAGCAGAACCGCCCGCCAGTGAGTAGGCGGTGGTCGAAGCACCGGTATTCTCACTGATGCTCAGATTCTGTGAACTGGATGTCAGCCAGCTGCGTCCGGTCAGGACAATTGCCAGGCAGGCAGCTGCACAAGCTGTTGCCTTCATGACTTTTACCCAATAGGGCTGGATCTTCCGGTCCTGCAGACGTAAAATCCTCTCTCTCAGTTCAGGCGATACGGTGATCGGTTCCATCGCCTGCTTATATGCCGTTGAAAAACGGCGGTTTTCAGCTTCGGTACAATCGCTCTTCCCTTTTTGGTTAGAGTAATTATTCAAAATTCCAACCTTCCTTCAAAGCGTCTTTTAGCATAGCCCGTGCCCGGTACAACAGGGAACGGACGGTGGACTCTTTTTTTCTGAGAATTGATGCGATCTGGGCGATGCTGCAATCCTCGAAGTAAAACAGGTGAATGACTTCCTGATATTTATGTGGAAGCTGCATGACAGCGGTCATCACGCCGGATTCGTCTTCCAGCACAGAGTCCCACTGCTCAACAAATGCCGTCTCGGACACCGCCTCGTTCAGTTCTTTATGTCGCCGCCAGGGCGAACGCAGACGGTTGCGGCAGATGTTGATGGTGACACGGATCAGCCATGCTTTTTCGTGTTCGCTGCTTTCAAATTTGGGCCGGTGTTCGATCAGTTTGACAAAAACATCCTGAAGAACATCTTCAGCATCTTCCCGGCTCTTTAAGCAGGAGAACGCCAGGCGCAGGATCATATCGCCGTATTGATCCAGTGTCGCTTCCAGTGTTTCATTCGCGCGTAATGAAACCCCGTTCATGATCCCTCTCCTTTCATAATATAAAACACGCGTGATGCGGAAAAAGTTGCAGTTTTGAGAGAAAAACTTTTTTCTTATATTAGGGACAAACAATGGTATACAGGACAGCTGTATTTTTTAATATTTTATCACAGCGAACAGGGTTTGGCAATGCCGTTTTAACATAAGCAGGCTATACTGGGAAAAATTGATGGACTTTAGGAGCAAAAAGCGGTAAGTAGTCGTTGAATTTCTATGGCGGGTATGGTAAAATGATAATCGTACAGAATAAATAATGATGTTGGGGCGGGCACTGCCCCGGAACGATCAGGAGATTTTACCTCATGCAAGATAATTTTGATTTTATCGCCCTTCGGCAGAAAGCTCTGGAGCGGCGTTTTTCCCATCTCAACCCGATGCAGCGGGAGGCAGTCTTTCAGGTGAATGGCCCGATTTTGATTCTGGCCGGTGCCGGAAGCGGAAAAACAACAGTTGTCATCAACCGGATTGCCGGGATGGTCAAGTTTGGCGATGCCTATAACAGCGCCTACATTCCGTCTGGGGTGACGGAGGAGGCATGTCAGGCCCTGCAGGCTTATGCTGAAGGAGTAGCCGACCTGTCGGATGATGAGCTGGCAGAGATTTTCGGGGTTTACCCGGTCCGTCCGTGGAACGTTTTGGCGATCACCTTTACAAATAAGGCTGCCAAGGAGCTGCGGGAACGGCTGTCCGGCATGCTGGATGAGGAAGCGGAGGATATCTGGGCTTCGACCTTCCATTCCTGCTGTGTGCGTATTCTGCGGCGGGATATCGAAAAGCTGGATACTGCGTACACCCATTCCTTTGCAATCTACGATACCGACGACGCGGCGCGGGTGATCCGTGACGCGATGAACGAGCTGAAGATGGATGACAAAATGTTCAAGCCCAAAGCGGTATTGGGAGAAATCAGCCGTGCAAAGGATGATCTGCTCTCACCGGCTGATTATCTTACCCAGGCTGGAGACGATTTCCGCAAACAGCAGATCGCCAAAGTTTATGAAGCCTATGCCCGGCGGATGCGGGCTGCCAATGCGCTGGACTTTGATGATATCATCATCAAGACTGTTGCGCTTTTCCAGCAGTGCCCCGAGGTGCTGGAATATTACCAGAATCGTTGGCGGTACCTGATGGTGGACGAGTATCAGGATACCAACCATGCCCAGTATATGCTGGTCAGCCTGCTGGCAGCCAAGAGCCAGAATCTTTGTGTCGTTGGCGATGATGACCAGAGTATTTATAAATTCCGCGGCGCGACGATTGAAAACATCCTTTCTTTTGAGAACCAGTTCAGCAATACGACCGTCATCCGGTTGGAACAGAACTACCGTTCTACCCAGACCATCCTCGATGCCGCTAATCAGGTCATTCAGCATAACATTGGCCGGAAAGGCAAAAACCTCTGGACTGAGAACGGAGCCGGTGACAAGATCCGACTGGAAAAGGTTCAGAATGAACGGGAAGAAGCGAAGTTCATTGCCGATACGATTGAAGAGGATGTATCGCAGGGAATGCGATACGGAGACCATGCCGTCCTCTACCGGATGAACGCGCAATCGTCGGTCATCGAGCAGTATTTCATTAAAGCAGGTATTCCTTACCGGCTGTTCGGCGGTACCAAGTTCTTCGAACGAAAAGAAATTAAAGATATGGTCGCTTACCTGTCCATTATTATCAACCCATCGGACACCGTCCGGTTGTCTCGTATCATCAATGAACCTAAACGTGCAATCGGTGACGCGACTGTTGCAACAGTCATGAATATCGCAGTACAGGCGGATATTCCGGTATTTGAGGTGCTGCGTCATGCAGATGAATATGGCGCACTGGCCCGTAAATCGGTGCATCTGATGCAGTTTGCGTCGATGATTGAATCATTTCGGGATGCGGCACTTAACCTGCCGTTGGACGAGCTGCTGGATCGGGTAGTGGAAGAGACCGGATATGCCGCGATGCTTAAGGCCCAGGGGGATGAGGGCGCGACCCGAATGGAAAATATCGGCGAGCTGAAATCGACGATGATGAAATATCAGCAGGAAAACCCGGAAGGAACGCTGGAAGGATTTTTGGAAGAGATCGCTTTGTATACCGATCTGGATGATCTGAACGAACAGGATGACAGCGTGCTGATGATGACGATGCACTCCTCCAAGGGACTGGAATTTCCGGTGGTATTCCTGCCGGGAATGGAGGACGGCGTATTTCCGTCGGTCCGTTCGATTTATGACCCGGTCGAGCTGGAAGAGGAGAGACGGCTTTGTTATGTGGCGATTACTCGCGCAAAGAAAAAGCTGTATATTTCTCATGCTTATGAGCGAATGGTGTTCGGTACCACCAACCGCAACCGGGTGTCCCGGTTTGTGAATGAGATTCCGCCCGAAAAGATGGAACTGGTTGATACAACCGCAGCCAGAAGAGAAGCCTATCAGGCACGGCTGCAAGCCAAGCGGGAGGGCGGTTTGACGACACCTGTCCCCAAGGCAACCACGCTGGTCGGCACAGCGCCCAAGGCGGAACAGGCAGTCATCAACTACGGTGTCGGCAGCCGCGTCCGGCATAAGACTTTCGGAGAAGGAATGGTTGTTTCCATTCGCCCGATGGGGAAGGATTCGCTGGTAGAGGTTGCGTTTGACAAGGTTGGGACTAAAAAGATTATGGCCAATTTCGCAAAACTGGAAAAAATCTGAATCAGGATTATCGCACAGACAACAGATAATCTGGAGCGGGGAATGACAGCATTTCCTGCTCTGGTTGATCATAGGACACCAACCGTTTGCTGGTGGATTGACCGTCTGAGGTTTCAGCGGAGGATTTTCCGGCGTCAGTTTTGAGCAGAAAGGGTGCAATTTTATGTATGAAGTACTCAGTATAGGAGAAGCACTGATGGATTTTATTCCACTGAGCCCTGGAAATCCCGGCAGTCAGCCGATGGAAAATACCGAAGGTGCGGAAGATCAGATTCCTGAGGAAACACAGCAGGACGGCGCTCCGGTCTTTGAACAGAGTGTCGGCGGAAGCCCTGCCAACGTTGCCTGTGCGCTTGCGCGGCTGGGGGTAAAAACCGGCTTTGTTGGAAAAGTCGGAGATGATGCGATGGGGCAGCGGGTAAAGACCGTTTTGGATGCTTGCGGCGTCGACACCAGCAATATGATTCTGGATGAGGACCTGCGCACACCGGTTGCGGTGGTACATCGCAAGGACGGCAAAAAGTCCTTTACCTTTTACCGCGGCGCACATACGGCAGATACCCATTTTGTTGAGGACGAGATCGACGACAGTATTTTTGACGACTGCAAGGTTTTCAATTTTTCGTCGTTCCCGCTGTCTAGGGAACCCAGTCGCTCTACGGTACTCAATGCTGTTGTGAAAGCCAAAGAGTCGGGCGCCCGGATTACCTTTGACCCCAATATCCGTCTCAGCATCTGGGATTCCCCTGAGCAGGCGCGGGAGATTATTCTGCAGGCGTTGACCCTTGCGGACATCCTCAAGATCTCGGAAGACGATTTTCAGTTCCTGTTCCCCGGTATGGATGAACGGGAAGCTTGTGAACAGATCTATCTGGAAAACGGCACTGAGATGATTGTCATTACCCGTTCCGACCGGGGCTGCTATGCTTATGTCAATCAGGATTCCTACCTGTCCAGCGCATACGATGTCAAGGTTGTAGATACGACCGGTTCGGGAGATGCTTTCCTGGCAGGGATTATCTTCAACATCATGAAGCTGAATAAAAATGTGCATGACTTGTCCAGTGTGGAGATCACAGTCATGCTTGACTTTGCCAATGCGGTCGGCAGCCTTGTTTGTACCCGTCCGGGTGCGATTGCTGCCTTTCCAACACCAGAAGAGATTGTCCGCTGTATGGCTCGTATTCCGAAGAAGGTTCCGGTATCCAACAAGGTGGACTGGGAAGCATAATTGGAGTTGTAAATTTTCGAAATGGACCGGAAGGATCTTATAACAGGATGGCAAGTCAGAATTATTATAATGTAACAGAATGGAACACCGGCGATCCATACGAGGATATCGGTGTGGTTATCAACAGCATCATCGCCGATATCAAGGCAAGACAGACCGAGCGGGATGTCTTGTCGGGCGGCAAGCCGGGAGCGGTCATTTATATCCCGCCGGGAGACTATCATTTGAAGACCCAGGTGGTGATTGATCTCAGCTACCTGAAAATTCAGGGCTCGGGGCATGGATTTACCTCTTCCAGTATCCGGTTCAATACTCCTGCGGATCAGTTGGCCAGGTGGCATGAGATATGGCCGGGCGGCAGCCGGATTCTGGTTGATCTTGAGCCGGGGATAGATGAGGCGTCCGGAGCGGCGTTTTATGTCAGACGGGAAGGGGAGCCCCGTATCAGTTCGGTGGAGTTTTCCAGTTTTTGCATTGACGGGCTGCACTTTGTTGACGGAGGTTCTCCCGTCAATGACCCGGAAAACACCTATCGCAACGGCAAGACGGGTATCTATATCGCGTCGGCGCATGATTCCTTTAAGATCACCGGTATGGGTATGATCTATTTGGAACATGGCGTTACAGCATATCAGGCGGATGCCATGTCAATTCATGACAACTTTATCGCGGAGTGCGGCAGCTGTATCGAGCTGCGCGCCTCTGGACAAGCGTCTAAGATTACCGATAATTTGATTGGTGCCGGATACAACGGTTATTCAATCTATGCGCAGAATTTTGGCGGATTGCTGGTCACGGCCAATAATGTTTTTCCGCGGGGAACCAGCAGCGTGCATTTTTCCGGTGTCGTCCGTTCGTCGGTGACTTCCAACCGGTTCCATTCTTTTTATCCGGGGATGCTGGTATTTGAAGGGAATTGTTCAGAAAACCTGATCGCTTCCAATCATTTCCTTCGCGATCATGAACCCTGGCCGCCAATGTTCGGTGTTGATAACGGTCTGGATGACGATTTCGGCCTGTTGAGAATTGAAGGGAATAACAACTCGCTGATTGCAAACCATATTTCCGAGACGATCGACCGGCAGTATCTGAGGCCTGAAGGGATTGTTCCTGTCATTATCCGGTTGGTGCGCGGAACTGGAAACTATATTGCCAGCAACCATATTGTCGCGACGACCCAGTCGGCAGTTGAAGAAGATGAATCGTCGGATTCCTCCGCCGCCTGTTTCTCCGCACAGGTCGGTGCACTGCTGACAGCTGATCGGCTGAAAGCGTTGGAGGTGATCGCCGTACAGATTGAAGCGGCGTCATCAGGCAATACTGTGTTGGATACGGCGGCCGACAGAGAGGTTATTATCGACCGTTCGGTCAATGCTTTCCGCCCTCTTCCCATCTGCTAAGCGGGGCTGCAGTATTCTTGACAATTATCGTCACGGGTGCTATACTTGTGGCAGAATAAAGGCCTGTGTTGGAACAGGAGAAAACGGTTAGGAGGTTATCTTATGAAAGAAAATTATATGATCTGCAACTGCAAACAGGTTTCCTATGCAGATGTGGAAGACGCGATGCACCAGATGCAGACTTTTGATG
>DVLN01000196.1 GCA_018715465.1 Candidatus Faecivivens stercorigallinarum
GCCTACCTCAATCCCACATTTCCGTTTAATCTGCGAAATATACAAGTTAGAAACCTTTAATCCGCTTTGTTCCAGTACATAGTCCTTGATCTGTGTGTAGGTCGCACTGTCCTGAAACTCCGACATATCCATATCTTCCAAAGAGAACTCAACCCGAATCTTTTTCGAGTCGACCTCGCCCTTGGAAAGCAAGACAACCGTCTCCACATGTCCGGTCCGGGGGAACATATCGACCGGTCGGAATTTTTCCAGGTGATAGCCGTGTTCTGCGTCGCAGAGAATCTTTGCATCTCGGGCAGCGGTCGACGGATTGCAGGAGATCATTACAATTCTTGACGGTCCCATCCGGCAGATACTGTCCAGAACAGACTGGTCACAACCCTTTCTGGGCGGGTCAACAATTACCACGTCAGGATGCAGCCCTTCTTCCGCAAACTGCGCAGCGGCAGCCGCCGCATCAGCACAAATAAACCGTACCTGTTCTTCTGACAACCCATTTATACGGGCATTCTGCCAGGCGCTGTCAATTGCCTGGGGAACGACTTCAACGCCAATCAACCTACCAACCCTGCTGATAGCAGTCAGACCAATCGAACCGATTCCGCAATACAGGTCCAACAGTGTTTCATTTCCCTGGAAATCCGCATAATCAAATCCCAGTGAATAAAGCTGTTCTGTTTGTCCGGCATTGACCTGATAAAACGCTTCCGGGGCGATCTGCAGACGGATTCCAAGCAATTCATCCTCAAGGAAGCTCTTTCCGTACAGGCAGACAGTCTTCTTTCCCATAATGACATTGGTTACATCGGGATTGATATTGAGCATGATACTGGTAATCTGCGGATGTGCCGCTGTCAGCCGCTGTACCAGCTCCTGACAGTGGGGAAGATTCTCCCGGGTTGATACCAGGCAGACCATCAGTTCACCTGTTCTGCGGCCACTGCGCAGAAACAGGTGACGCAAAAATCCCTGATGGGTTTCCTCCGAATAAACCGGGATCCGAAGCCGGTCAATGCTCTGGACCAATGTCTGTACGACGGGCGCAAACATTTCGTCCTGAATCATACACTGATCGCAAGGAATGATCCGATGGGAACGCCGCGCATAAAATCCAGCGCAGGCCTTTCCGTTGCGGTCAACTCCAAGCGGATACTGGGCTTTGTTGCGGTAGTGCAGCGGAGACAGACCGTTGACATTGCAGCCCAGAATCGGCTCCATCAACACCGCATCCTCTCCGTCCCCTTCTTCTCCGGCGATCGAAAACCCGCCCAATCGTACAAAAGCATCATGAACAGTCTTCTCTTTGAGGCGAAGTTCTTCCTGATAGGTGATATGCCGGAAAGAACAACCACCGCACTGTTTATAAACCGGACAGCCGGGGTCAGTTCGTGATACCGCAGGCGTGACCACCTGTTCAATAATACCATACCCAAAATTTTTCTGCACCTTGACAGCCTTGAGGCGAACTCTGTCTCCAACTGCTGTCATCGGCACAAACATTGTAAAGCCGTCCACCCGGCAGACACCGTTGCCATCCAGTGTCACATCTTCAATTACAGCCTCATAGCTGCCGTTTTTATTGACTGGAATCTGCTGATCTGGCCGAAATTTCTTTTTCATACTGTCTCCCCACTATTATATTATAACCAAGAAGAGCGGCTTTCAGGAAATCCATTTTCTCCAAAAAGCCGCTCATTTTATTGTCCGATTATCCAGGTGTCACTGGACTGTCGGGATCCGTTGCCGTATCCGGTGTTGTACCATCAGAAATTTCAAAACTGCCTACGTCATCGTCACCTTCTCCGCTTTCATCCGGGTCCGGCTGAGTATAATGACCAGTACAGTAATCCGGCAGTGCATTTGCCTTAAAGTAACCAGTTGCTGTGGAGCATCCGCTGGAAGCCAGCAAACCGGTCGTCTTGCAGTAGGTAGCCTGCACAACATTGTCGCTCGGCGTAAAGTCGATTACTTCCAGACCCTCATGCAGTTCACCCATGATATTGCCCCAGATGGTATCACAGTCATACATCTGATTGGACGGAAGAACCGCCTGGGTATCGTAACCGGTCCAAACACCTGCTACATAATAAGGCGAAAGGCCTACAAACGACATATCATAGTAATCGGTCGTTGTACCAGTCTTACCGACAACCGGCATATCGCCCAGCTTTGCACCGGTACCGGTACCGCTGTCAACAACCACCTTCAGCAGGCGATTCATGATATAAGCGGTATCTTCCGAGAAAGCACGGGACTTCTGAGGCGAATTGTCCAGAATCAGGTTACCGGAAGTATCCTCGATCCGTTCATACACGATCGGCTCATAATAGTAACCGCCGTTGCCGAAAGTCGCAAACGCTGCCGCCAGTTCATCCAGATGGACGCCGTAGGTCAGTGAACCGACACCCAGAGGTGCCAGCGAACAGTCACGGTCATCCAATGTGGTGAAGCCCAGCTTGTTGCGCATAAAGTCCAGACTGCGTTCAGGGGTCAGCTGCTGCAGAATCTTGACTGGGATGGTATTACGGGAGATGCGCAGTGCTTCCACAACTGTCATATTTCCACGATAATCACGTTCGTAGTTCTTCGGCCAATTATTGCCATCCTCATCCTTCATAACCGGCGAATCATTCAGTACGGTAGACCAGTTGATAAAATCATATTCCAGTGCCTGACCATAGCTTGCCAGCGGCTTGATTGCCGAACCGGGCGAACGGGTCGCCTGTGTCGCGCGGTTGAAAGACAGAGTATTGGTCTTTTCGCCCTTACCGCCGACCAGCGCGAGGATGTGACCATCATAATCCATAATAACCATCGCCGCTTCAGGAATTTCACCATTTTCATTTGGTGTCAGCTGAGAGGAAGAGAAGGTATGCCAGTCGCAGAACTTTTCCTCCAGATAATCCTGCATGTCCATATCCACACAGGTGTAAATCCGGTAACCACCGCTTCTGAGCTGGTTGTCGGCATACTCTTCGGTCCATTCATTTTCTTCCATCAGGTCGGCAATGACGTCCCGGATAACCGTGTCAATATAGTAAGAGGAAACACCGCTGGACAGTGTCTGGACATCATCCGACTGAGAAACCTCCTCGTCAATCGTAATCCGGTTTGCCAGAAGTTCGTCATGCTGCTGTTGTGTGATATACGGCTTGGTATCCTCATCACCATAGAGCATGAAGTCAACCATCTCAATGTATTCCTCTTCCGTTTGTCCAACCGTAACGACAGGGGTCGCGAGATATTCTTCCAGTTCTGCTTCAGTGATATATCCTTCCTGATACATCATCGGAAGAACGTAGTTATTGCGCCGGACATAGTTGTCGATCGGATTGAGATCGGGCCGCAGCCGGTTGGGCGAACGGGTCGTCGCTGCCAACGATGCCGCCTGCGGAATTGTCAGTTCCCAGACGTGACATCCGAAATAATTCTGGGAAGCCGCTTCAATTCCGTAGTTCCTGCCGCCCAATAGGATGATATTCAAATAAGATTCCAGTATCTCATCCTTTGAATAATCCCGCTCCAATTGCAGCGCACGGAAAATCTCCCGCAGCTTACGCACCGGCGTGACCACGTCATCATTGGTGACGTTTTTGATCAGCTGCTGGGTGATGGTCGAACCGCCGCCCTGGTCCAGGCTGGCGTTCAGAATAGAGGAAATCGTGACCTTGGCGGTACGGATCCAGTCAACGCCCTCGTGATCATAAAAACGTTTATCCTCTGTTGCGACAAACGCATACTGGACATCCTTAGGGATATCCTCAATAGATACCTCAATACGGTTTTCATCCCCCGACATGCGGTAGATTTCTTCCCAGCCGCCTTCGTCATTCTGGGCATAAAACATCGTTGTAAAACTCAGACTGATATCATCCAGGCTGACTGAGTTGTCATTGTCCATAAAGTTCATGACATAAATCATCATCGCAGTAACCACGATGCAGCCGGTTATGACACCAATCAGGAACAACGTGACCAGTGTCTTAATAGCGATACCAACTGTACGTCCTATAACTCGGACGCCGATAGAGGTACCACGTTCAACCTTGTTCCTCTTTTTGCTTTTTCTTGCCAAGTAGATGGCCTCCTTTGTGCTCAGGGATTGTCTTTGAGCAGTTACCAATCGCAGACATTTTTTGCTGATACCGACATGACGGGCAAGGCCGCCGCCACGTGGCACAAAATCGGTGCCGAGACCGCAGAATACGGACCAAATGAATCGTACACTTAAATCTTATTATAGCACACAAGGTCGTAAATTGTAACCCCTAAATGAAAACGAATCGTAACTGAAATCTGAATGAGTTTTTGTTTTGTCCCTACACAAAGCTGTATAAACCCCATCGGATGGTCAACACTACCAGCAGAGAAATAAAAAAGGAGTCGTTTACCATGTCGAAAAACTTCAGCTCAGACCAGCAGTTAGACTGTACACAGCCGGACAGCACAGATAGTTCTGAACTCTGCCAACTTAAGCAGGATATTATGGAATGCGTTCGCCGGGATGGTTTTCAAAAAGAAACCGACGCCCTTTTGCGCATGCTGGAAAAACCCCGTCAGGAAACAGAGGTCGATCTGATCCTGCGGGAAATCAATACGCCGCAGCCTTCACAGGAAGAAACGCCGCCCCCGACCCGGGATGGGGAGCAGACCGTCTCTTCCGGCAGGCCATCGGGCCATCTTGCGATAGCTGTCATGTTGTTTGTTTTTTCTGTTTTACTGATATCATCGGCTGTTGTGATCAGCCTGGGAGCCGGCGGAAAAGAGAATCAAACCATTCCCTCCGAACCTGCGTCACTATGTGATACCGGTTCGGAAGGGGGATATATGCTGGGAATAGACGGGGAAACATTAGCAGTATATTATAACGGTGTCTTACAGCGCTCAATTGCCTACCCGGTCAATCAGCTGTCTGAATATGACCGGGAACTGCTTGTCGCCGGCATCCCACTGTCTGACGAAAATGCCCTTCGTCAGGCGATTGAAGACTACACCTCCTAAATCAAAATAATTATTGATTGTCCGCTCAACCTCCTTTCTGCTGTACAGCGGCACCGTCCGTCGGGAACCGTCCGGGCGCAGACAGCCTGCAATGGGCAGGATCTCCCCCAACCAAAAACTACAGATCCTGCCGGATCCATACGATCAACTATTTTCCAAAATCCGATAATAGGTACCAGACCACGCTCCTTCCTCAATGACGATTACATTTTCCGACAGAACACAGATTTCAGACAAACTATCTGACTGATTGTCTGACTGACTGTCTAATTGACTGCTTAATACCAACCGGCATGCCGCCGGGTCTGCATCCTCATTTATCTGTTCATCCACTGCAATACTGTTTACACCTCCCTGCATGATCAGCTGATCAAACATGATTTCCTCTGTACAGACCGGAAAAGTTTCGGATATTCCACCTGCCAGCCGGCAGCCGACAGCCTGTATACACCGTATTCCTGCCCGTCCTTCTCCCGCGGAAAGTTCTTCTGTCTGTCCCATCAGCTCCAGCTGATCTTCCCTGCACATCCAGCTTCCACGGATAGCGGAAAATGTAACCGGCTGATCTGTTATCCTGTCGGGATACAGTGCCTGCGTCAGCCGGTAATCTTCCACCCACGCAGTCAGCGTATTGCCTTCCCTCAGCTGCCTTGCAATGTCATTGCGGATATACGTCCTGCAGACTCCTTTCCAGTCTGCTGCATCTGCGTATCCCTCCAGCCGGGCAAAAGTATTCATCACCTGTAACGCCTGTATTCCGTTATCTACTTTTGACCAGTTCTGTACCGCCTGATTGTATGTCGTGACAATCTGCCCATCCAGCTGTATCAACTGATCAGAGACCTGCTGCTGACGGCCGGATACATCCATCGAAGGTGCAAGCTCTCCCAGCTGTTCCAAAAGTGCAGCCTGCAGCTGCAAAGCATCCCGCTGACCGGTCAGACTGTCCGCCTGAACAGCCTGCTGCTGTTGTGCACCAGCATCCGCAAGCTGAACCTGTACCGTGTTCAGCGTTTGCAGCCGGACCGTTTCCTGCCATTGCTGCACCTTGCCGGCAACCGCATTCAAAACCAGCAGCGCGACAACGCTGCTGAGCAGCAGGCGGAATACCAGATTGACCCATCTGCTTTGGAGATAGGGTACCCGGAAGGCAAGGCAACCGCCCAATCGTTCCGGTTTGACGTGTTCCGGCTTGACCAGCTTTTTACGTCCTCTGTTGTGTACACCTGTCATACAAATCCGCTCCTTTTCAACGTTTGCCCACCAAAAACGGGGGCTTTTCAATCTATCCGGGGTTGTCCGACGCAGGCTCTTTCCTTTCGACAAACCCCTTAAACGCACGAAAGCGGCACAAACCGACTTTTCAGTCGATTTATGCCGCTTTCTGCGGTATTCAGTTTATGCTGTCGTTTTTTGTCCTGGCATCCGCCCAAAAAACGACAGACTCTGCGCAGCAGATACCTGCTGCCGTATTATTTTTCCGGCTGAGTCTCCAGCAGGATGCCGAGTTCCTTGAGCTGTGCTGCGTCAATCGGAGCCGGGCAGCCGCTCATCAGTTCGGAAGCCGACTGAACCTTCGGGAAGGCTGTGACATCCCGCAGGCTCTCTGCGCCGCACAGCAGCATCGTCAGACGGTCCAAACCAATGCCCATACCTCCATGAGGCGGCGCGCCATAATGGTAGGCATCCACCAGGAAGCCGAACTTGGCCTCGATCTCCTCATCGCTGAGGCCGAGCGAACGGAACATATGCTGCTGCAGTTCCGAATCGGTAATTCTCATCGAGCCGGAAGAGAGTTCAACACCGTTGAGCACCAGGTCATAGCACTTCGCACGGACCCGGCCGGGGTCGCTGTCCAGATAGGGCAGACACTCGTCCATCGGCATGGTAAAGGGATGGTGCATCGCCACCCAGTTGCCTTCGTCATCCTTTTCAAAAAACGGGAACTCTACAATCCAGACATATGCCCAGCCTTCAGGAATCATATCCATCCGTTTAGCACAGGTGGTGCGCAGTGCGCCCAGTACCGGCAGGGTAACGCTGTCCTTATCAGCGACAATCAGTGCGACGTCGCCCCGTTCACAGCCCAGCCGCTGCAAAATCGCAGCCAGCTGTTCCTCGCTGAAGAACTTTGCAAACGAGCAGGAAGGCTTTTCATCCACCCAGCGGACAAAGGCCAGGCCTTTGGCACCGATACCTTTTGCCTGCTCGGTCAGCTTGTCGATCTCCTTGCGGGAATAAACCGAAGCGCCGCCCTTGACTGTGATGCCGCGAACAGAACCACCGGCTGCAATCGCACCGGTAAACACGCCAAATCCACTGTCGGCGACCAGATCGGAGATATTGGTCAGTTCCATACCATAACGGATATCCGGCTTATCAGTACCAAACCGTTCCATCGACTCCTGATAGGTGAGACGGGGCAGCGGAGTCGGGATATCCACATCCATTACGTTTTTCATCAGGTATTTGACAAACCGTTCGCCCATCCCCAGAATGTCTTCCATGTCCACAAACGACATTTCCAGGTCGATCTGGGTAAATTCCGGCTGACGGTCGGCACGCAGGTCCTCGTCACGGAAGCAGCGGGCGAACTGAACATACTTGTCGAAGCCGGAAATCATCAGCAGCTGCTTGTACATCTGCGGCGACTGCGGCAGCGCATAGAAGGTGCCCTTATGTACACGGGAGGGAACAACATAGTCGCGTGCTCCTTCCGGGGTGGATTTAATCATCATCGGGGTGTCGATCTCGATAAACCCTTCGTCTGCAAAGAACTGATGGGCAACCGACGTAATCTTTGCGCGCTTGATAATATTCTGCTGCAATTCCCGACGGCGCAGGTCCAGATATCGGTACCGCAGGCGCAGTTCCTCATTGGTATCGGTGCTGTCGGTAATATGGAAGGGCGGGGTCTGGGCACGCGCCAGAATCCGCAGTTCGGTGACATAGATCTCGACATAGCCGGTCGGGATCTCAGGGTTGGGGGCTTCGCGCATCCGCACAACGCCTCTTGCCATCAGTACATATTCGCTTCTGGCTTCTTTGGCCTTGGCCATCACCGCACGGTCGGTTGTATCGTCAAATACCAGCTGTACAATGCCGGTACGGTCGCGCAGGTCGATAAAGACCAGCTCGCCCTTGTCTCTCTGTTTATTGGTAAAACCGCCGACGACAACCTCTTTGCCGGCGTCTGCTGCCGAAACCTCACCGCAGTAGTGGGTGCGTTTCATGCCTGTCATTAAGTCTGCCACTGTAAAGACTCCTCTTTTTCTTTGGAATTTATATTGACTCCGGAAAGTTTCCGGGGGTTCCGCAATTTTACAGCTCTGCCGGCGGCATTCCTTCCAATGCCCCGCCAAGGGTACTTTTAAGCGATTCGGCCAGATCGTCGATGCCTGCACTGTAGAAAAACTGTGCCAGCGTATCATCGTCCAACGCGATATCGACCGTTTCACCGGTCTGCATGTTTTTCAGTCTGGCCTGATTTTCAGCCAGCTCATTGTCGCCCAGAATCATCGAATAACGGGCGCCGATCTTGTCCGCATATTTCATCTGTGCCTTTACACTGCGGCCGACGATATCGCATTCAGCCGAGAAGCCTTCCTCCCGCAGCGAGCTGACCAGAGACAGCGCACGGATTGCAGCTTCCTCACCAATCGAACCGATATACAGATCGCAGGGATCAGGCTCCGGGATTTCAATTCTCTGTGCCTTCATGACCATCAGCAGTCGTTCCACACCCATCGCATAACCGATACCAGGCTGGTCAGCGCCTCCAAGGCTGCCCAGCAGTCCGTCATAACGGCCGCCGCCGCAGACAGTACTCTGTGCGCCCAAATCGCCCGAGACAAATTCAAAGACGGTACGGACATAATAGTCCAGTCCACGGACAATCCGCGGATTGACGGTATAGAGAATATTCAGCGCATCCAGCCGCTTTTTCAGCCCTTCAAAGTGTGCCCGGCAGTCATCGCACAGGTAATCCAGTACAACCGGCGCATCCTTAGCGATCTCATGACATTCCGGGTTCTTGCAGTCGAGAATACGCAGCGGATTTTTTTCCAGACGTCCCAGACAGGTCTCACACAGCTGATCCTTTTTGCTCTCAAAATAAGCGCGCAGTGCCGCATGGTATTCCTTACGGCAGGTCGGACAGCCGATCGAGTTGATCTCCAGCGAAATATTCTGGATGTTCAAAAGCCCGAAAAAGTTGTTGACAAAAGCGATGATCTCAGCATCGGCAGAAGGAGAAGCCGAACCGAACAGCTCCATCCCCAGCTGATGAAATTCCCGCATTCTTCCCGCCTGCGGTTTTTCCGCACGGAAACAGGACAGCGCATAGGACAGCTTGACCGGCAGCGCACCGTTGATCAGACCGCTTTCGATCACCGCACGGTTGACGCCGGCGGTTCCTTCGGGGCGAAGTGCGAGCTCACGGCCACCCTGGTCGGTGAAGGTATACATTTCCTTCTGCACGACGTCGGTGGTATCGCCGACCGAACGGATGAAAAGGCGCTTGTCCTCAAAAGTGGGAATGCGGATCTCACCAAATCCGTACAGCTTCGCCGTATCCAGAAACAGCCTTTCCACAAACTGCCATTTATAACTTTCACTGGGGAGCACGTCTGCCGTGCCCTTAATTGATTTGATTTCCAAAGCCATTTGTCTGTCTCCTATTATCCATATTTTTATCCGTGAAATCTGTCACATTATGGGAATGATGACCAAAAAGTTTTCCTTTAGCAAACAAAGCAAGCTTTCTCCCTGTTTCCGACCTTTTCAGAAACACGGTGCAAGCTTACTTTGCCACTTGAAAACTATTCCAAAACAATTCTATACAGCAGATCAATACCCCTGATTGACGATAATTCTCCAGTCGAGATCTCCTCTTTCCAATCCATGGATCAGTACCTCAGCAGTCGCCATATTGGTTGCCATCGGAATATTATGGACATCACACAGCCGAAGCAGGTTCATTTCGGTCGGTTCCATCGAATTACTGGTCAGCGGATCACGGAAAAACAGCAGCAAGTCAATCTCGTTGCAGGCGATCAACGATGCAATCTGTTGATCTCCGCCCTGCGAGCCGCTGAGAAACCGTTTAATCGTCAGACCAGTCGCCTCTGAAATCAACTTGCCGGTCGTTCCGGTAGAGCAAAGATTATGGCGGCTCATTATTCCGCAATAAGCAATGCAAAACTGGACCATCAGTTCCTTTTTGGAGTCATGAGCGATCAGCGCGATGTTCATGGAGATCATTCCTTTCTATGAATTGTGTACATTCCAGCCCTGAAAACGGGTACCAGATATTCTAAACCACAGGGACAAAAACCAAAAAATACACCCGAACAAAACAAGATGCCGGGCAGAATTCATACAAACATAATATTGTGACCGATCAATGGACAATCAGCGGCTGATATTCACCGTCCAACCGGCTGCAAATCGCCCGGCAGATACGCTGCAACTCACCCTTATCATCCGGCAGTCTGCCGCTGGACGAAAAAAGAGTGACTTCCGGGTCCTCGGGAATCACACCGATCAGCTGGGAACCGACTCCATCAATTACCTCGTCCAGATTCTGTACGACACGCCTTCGGATAAACCTTCTGTTTACCCGGTTGATAATCAGACGATGAGATGTAAAACCACGGGCAGCCAGCTCCCGAACGACCTGGTTTCCATCACGAATACAAACCGGATCCGGGGTGGATATAATCAATGCAAGATCAGATACTGCACAGGTCGCACGTATTCCGAGTCCCAGTCCCGCCGGCATATCCAGAAAAATCAGATCAAAGTAAGCACGCAGCCCCTCAACCAACAACTGAATATCCTGCAGCAAGACTTGTCCCATCAGCACCGGTGCAACAATTGCATACAGTTCAGGGACATTCGGGGAAGGTACGATCGCGCTGCTGATGTTGCAACGCCCCTCCAGAAGGTCTCCCAGATCATAGACGACATTGCTCAGTCCAAGCATGATATCCATGCCGCGCAGCCCAACATCCATCTCAATCAACAAGACCCTTTTCCCGGACGATGCCGCCGCAATCCCCAGTGAAACAGTCAGCGCCGATTTCCCGACTCCGCCTTTTCCTGAGGTAATGGCAATGACCTTAGCCCTTCTGGCAGCCATCCAGCTTTCTCCTTCCCTACGCCCAGCAGATGGGCATACTCCGACCCAGAATAATTATGTAAGTATATATTACCACAATTTTTTCATGACTTCCAGCGCATTCTCACACTTTTTCACAATTCGTAAAAAATGAACTGAATTTTTGGCTATTTTGCCTGGTATTTTTGGCAGTTTCCCAATAAATTCTCA
This sequence comes from Candidatus Faecivivens stercorigallinarum, assembly GCA_018715465.1. Lineage (GTDB taxonomy): Bacteria > Bacillota > Clostridia > Oscillospirales > Ruminococcaceae > Faecivivens > Faecivivens stercorigallinarum. The sequence goes on from DVLN01000196.1 coordinate 11,333, forward strand.
AAAAAATATAATCAATTTATTGAGATGTTATTGCAAATCTTCAGGAAAAACATCATACAATTTCGTCATTTTAGCGTACATATTCTTCCCACGCGCACAAGATATCCCGTATCAGCCGGGATGCGCCAGTCCCCTCTTCCAGCATAATTCCAATGGCAATTTCTGCATCCTCCGCCGGAGCAAATGCAATTGCACAGGAATTAGTCGTATCGGTCGTCACCTGCGGCGTACCGGTCTTAACAGCGACACTGTAACCCAAATCAGAAAGCATATATTCAGGCGCAGTATACTGTAAACCGACCCCGATCATTCCCTCAACTATCGCATCAAACGTTTCTTCCGACATATCAAATGAAGACACCAGTTCCGGTTCCGTCTTCTGGAGCAGTTTGCTGCCGTCAAAGCTGCGCACCTCATCTACCAGATATACTTTATACCGGTCCCCACGGTTGGCCAGCGTCATCGCCTGCACTGCCAGCTGCAGCGGCGACACCATTGTATCCATCTGCCCGATGGAAGCCTGCACGACATTTCCCTGGGTCCAGGTTCCGCCCATCTGTTTGGTATGTTCCGGGCTGCTCAGCGTTCCGATTGCGCTTCCCAGCTCCAGTCCGGTCTCTTCCCCCAGTCCCATCAGCGACGCATACCGGTTAATCGTGTCGATCCCCAGCCTGCGCCCGACATCATAGAAAAAGATATTGCAGGACCGGGTCAGTGCCTCTGAAACCGACAGTTTTCCGTGAATTCCCAGACAGGTCGGATGAAAGGTATTCCCTTCAATCACCTGATCAAAATAGGTATACACACCGGTACAGTTCACCGTGTCCTCAGGTGTAATGATTCCCTCTTCCAGTGCAGCAACTGCCACAACCGTCTTAAAAGTCGAACCCGGCCGGTACAATCCATCTGTCGCACGGTCGACCAGCGGAGTATTCTCTGTTTCCAGCAGAGTGGTATAATCGCTGTAGTAATCATTGATGTCATAGGTCGGCCAGGTCACCAGCGCCAGTACCGCGCCGGTCTTCGGGTCAATCACTGAGATTGCGCCGCCCTTAACATTGCCGCCTTCATCCGGGTCGCCAGTCTGCTGCAGCTGCTCAATATAGTTTGACAGGATTTCTTCCACCCGCTTTTGAAACGCCGCGTCGATGGTCAGATAGACGCTGTTTCCCGATTCCGGCTGAGAACTGACTTCTTCGCTGATAATCTCGCCATTTTTGCCCTGCTCAACGGTGCGGGTGCCGTCCGTGCCTCTGAGCGTCTCTTCACAATAGCGTTCAATTCCAAATTTACCCACATAATCACTCATCTGGTAGCCTTCCGGCTGATACCGGCTCCATTCCTCCGCCGACATCTGACCAACCGTACCGATGATATGAGGTGCAATCGTTCCATCGGGATAACTGCGGACATCCTCTTCCACAATATCCATCCCCGGAAACCGAACAGACAGTTCTTTCAGCTGTAAAGCTGTCTGCACCGACACATTTTCTGCAAAGGTATACTCGTTGTTGAGCAGTGAGAACTGTCTCAGCTGCATTCCATAGCAGACCCCTGCAATTTTCCGGCGTGTCTGTTCGTCCCCTTCTATAATACCATACTCCTGACAAAGATTATACATACAATCGGCAGCGGTTGCATAACTGCTCAGACCAAGCGCCTGCCGCAAGGTATCGGCGTCCTGTTCATCCCCGGTAAACTCGGTCCCATCTTCATTCAGTGGAAGGGGATCATACCAGCTTTCCCCCTGTTCCTCGCACAGATTGATCAACAGGCCGATCTGTTCAGCACAGTTTTCCAAATCAAAAAAGGCATAATAAAATACAATATTCAGACCAGTCTGGTTTTCAGCAAGCGGCTGTCCGTCCCGATCATAAATCTCTCCACGGGCTGCCCGGATCGGAATAACCGAAACAGTGGTCGACTCGGTTTGTGCATGGTAGGTCTCCCCGTCGACAATCTGAATCGACATCAAATTCAGCAGATAGACCGATGCCGTGACCACGGCTGCCGCGGCCAGCATCCAGGATCTTGTCCGAATACTCCGCTGCAGGTCCTTCTGAGAAGCGTCCTGAAAGTGAAATGACTGTACCGGCATCCGGTCACTCCTTTCTGTCTCCGCGCATCCGGGAAGCGCGCAGCCTAAGCCCGCTTCCCACCAGTCCCATCGACTTCAGCTGCATCTTTTTCATCAGCCAGTAGAGCAGAGGAGCTGTCAAAGCAGTGTATATCCCCCGCCAGATCATTCCCCAAATCACCACCGGCACCGCACCATCCGCATATCCCCAGATAAACAGGTAAAACTCAGCGCATACCAGCCCGCAGCAGATACTGCCAGCCGCCGACATCCAGATCGAATTGAGCGGACCGGACCGCAGATAATTTTCTGACAGCCACCCGGCCCCCGCACATATCAGCAGCATCAGCAGACCGTAAAATCCCAGCAGACGACCTTCCACCACATCCCAAACCAGACCAGCCAGCACCGCATAACCGCACGCTGCCTCGATCTTTTCTTCCAACAGTACTCCGCAGATTCCTGCTGCCAGCAGCAGTGACGGCCGCATCTCGAAGAGTTCCGGGAAAGCAGGGGAGGACTGTATGCCGCCCAGCAAAAAGAGCAGGACTGTCCACAGCGCCCATTTCAGCATCTTTCTGCCACGCAGTGTCATTCCCGCTCCCCCTTTACAGATATTCAGTCTCTCGCCGGTTATTCACCATGTCCGACCGCAGGTATACTGGTTTGCTCCGGTTCTGATTCCGGCTCCTCTGCCTCTTCCCCGTCTTTTCCCGGGTAGCCTACCACTACATAAACTGCCGTTGCGCCTCCGATATCCGCCGAAGGTTCTACCGTCGCCCACAGGCTGATTCCGTTTTCCTCCAGTTCTACCGACCGGACCGACCCAATCAGCACCCCTTCCGGGAAACTGCCGCTCAAACCCGCTGTAACCAGCAGACTGCCCGGCTGAAGCTCTGCATCCCTTGCAATCAGCTCCATCCGAGTCAGGCCATCCTGTGCAAGAGTCAGATCGCCGGTGACATTTCCGCTGTCCCCGGTATCCGAACTGACCGCCCCGACATTGCATTCAGGCGACAGGATTGTGACCACTCGCGATGTGACCGAACCCAGCTCTCCGATATAGCCGACCAGTCCGTCCGCCGTAATCACCGGGTCATACAGCGAAATCCCGTCCAGGCTTCCGCGGTCGATGGTAAAAGACTGAAAATTATCCGGCGTCCGCGCAATCACTTTCGCATCAACCAGTTGCAGCTGAGGGTCTTCCTGTCGGATTTCCAGCATCTCCCGAAGGCGTTTGTTTTCATTTTCCAGTGACTGATAGGAAATCAGCTGCTCCCGCAGACGGGTAATTTCCTCCCTCAGCTCAATATTTTCCTGATAATTTTCTTGCGCATGAAAAAACACACCGGCAAATTCGGTAAAGCTGTCAGACACCTCCTGTGTCAGCAGCTGGAAAGGATACAGCAGCGCTGAAAGCACCTTTTCCGGCAGCGTCTGCAATCCACCGGAACGGGCGGAAAAAATCATAATCCCGGCAAGCAGCGCAGCTGCCGCCATCAGCAGCCTGCCGCGCTTTCCGCCAAAAAACTCCCGCACCTTTCCGCCTCCTTCCCCGGCATTCCCATCTTCTCAGCGGTTATCCTTTCGGTTCGCTGTTATATCGCGGCACATCCTCTTCGCTGAGGGCATCCGCCATCGCATCCAGATTGTCCAGCACCAGACCGGCACCGACCGCTACACAGTCCAGCGGATTTTCGGCAATGTGCACCGGCATGCTGGTTGCATGATGAATCAGCCGGTCAATCCCCCGCAGCAATGCACCACCGCCAGTCAGTGTAATGCCCCGGTCGATGATATCCGCCGACAGATCGGGCGGCGTCCGTTCCAGGGTGTAATGCACTGCGTCCACAACCTCCGAAAGAGGGTCCTGCAACGCCTGACGGACCTGCTGAGAAGTAATGGTAATCGACTGCGGCAGACCGCTGAGCAGATTTCGTCCCTTCACTTCGATGGAAAGCTCACTTTCTCCATCCCCATTGAGCGGGACCGCGCTGCCGATTTCAATTTTAATCCGTTCTGCCGTCGGCTCACCGATCAGCAGATTAAAGTTTTTCCGTACATAGGCAATAATAGCCGCGTCAAATTTGTCGCCGCCAACCCGGATACTTCTCGACGCAACAATGCCGCCCAGCGAAATGACGGCCACCTCGCTCGTCCCACCGCCGATATCGACAATCATTGACGCTGTCGGTTCGGAGACCGGCAGCCCTGCGCCAAGTGCCGCCGCCATCGGTTCTTCAATCACCAGCACCTTGCGGGCACCCGCCTGTTCGGTCACATCCCGTACCGCTCTGCGCTCAACACCCGTCACACCTGACGGCACACAGATCACCACACGGGGACGGATCAGAAAGCTGTTCCCGGCGGCACGGCGAATCAGATCTTCCAGCATACTGATCGTAATATCAAAGTCCGCAATGACACCATCCCGCAGCGGCCGAACCGTTGCGACTGAATCGGGGGTCCGTCCGAGTACCGCCTTTGCCTCCTCACCGACACAGCGGACTTTATCGGTCTGCACATCGACCGCGACAACGCTCGGTTCACGGATGATGATTCCATGTCCCTTCATATATACAAGGGTATTGGCTGTTCCCAGATCAATCCCGATATCTCTTGTAAAAAACATTCCTCTGCCTCCCTTTATGCCTGTTCCACAGCTGCTCAGCCTTCCGGCAGCAGACCCATCTCCCGCAGTTCACGCATCAATCGGGCGACGGGAAGCCCGACTACATTGTTGTAGTCGCCTGCAATCTGTTCCACCAGCAGGCCGCCGTATCCCTGGATGCCATAACTGCCGGCCTTGTCAAACGGCTCGCCGGTATCCAGATACCACTCGATCTCAGAGTCGGCAAGCGGATAAAACCGGACCTCCGTCCCAACAGAAAAAACACGCTCCAAAAACTGGCTACCCGACCAAGCCATAACAGTGACAGCTGTGATCACCCGATGGGTACATCCCGACAGCTGCCGGAGCATCCGCGCGGCGTCCGCACGGCAAGTAGGTTTCCCCATCACCTCACCGTCAGGCGATACAACAATCGTATCACCGCCGATCACGCAGATTTCCTGCTGTGGATTCTCTTCCCGGCACCGGATAAACACCTCCCGTGCTTTCTCCCGTGAAAGGGCGCAGACGATTGCACAGGCATCCAACCCATCCCGCTGCATGCTCTCTTCATCAAACCGGGAGGGCATCACCGTAAATTCCGGCAGAATCATTCCCAGCAGCTCCCGTCTTCGGGGCGAACCGGAACCCAAAATATATTTCATACGCAAACCATCACCTGTTTTCAGTCGTTCTCCTTTACCGTCACAGTTTCCGTCCCCAGCGCAGATAAGCGCCGATTGCCGCCGCCAGGCAGATCAGCCGGGCGACATTCAATTCTACATAAACGCCCAGATTCAGCCGGATAACCGACAGGTTAAGCGTCACCGCTTCGGGATACCCAAAGCCAATCGCGTCGCCCCAGCAAAGCCAGCTGAGGAAACTGGTCTGCTGTGCAACCCGGGTCAGCACCGCGCCCATGATCAGCCCGGCCATCAGAAAGAGCAGAAATATCAGTGTCCTTTTCATTTTATTAACCTTCTCCGCCAGCAGTTTTACCGGTCGAACCAAATCCGCCTGCGCCCCGTTCACTTTCCGGGAGCGGCTGACCGGCTGGAATCTCCTCCACCTCCGGCAATAAAACCGGCGTTACGACCATCTGTGCCACCCGTTCACCAGGCAACACCGTATAGGCTTCACCCGAATGGTTGTACAGCGGGACCATCAGTTCACCGCGATAGTCGCTGTCGATCACGCCAACACAGTTGGCAAGTGCCAGCCCATGACGGGAAGCAAGCCCGCTGCGGGGATAGACCATCCCAGCTGTCCCTTCAGGGAGGACAACTGCAACGCCAGTATGAATCATCACCGTTTCACCCGGCTGCACTGTAACCGGATCGCTGCCGCAGAGCGAGAGGTCAAAACCCGCACTCTGCCGGGTCGCCCGTGAAGGAATGACCGCATCCGGGCAAAGTTTCTGAAAATAAATTCTGTTCATGCTGCTTTCTCCATTCTTTCTATATGGTGGAAAACTATTGTCAAATAATGATTTTTTCACGAAAAGATTGTCATTTTTCCCCGCAAGGGTCGATTTTTCCACCATTTCAACCTTGTTTTCCACCAAATATGCCGCGATAGCAGTTCAATTCCGGTGAATAATCCAAATCCATCAGCAGTTTTTACATGACCCCCCGCATATACAATCCACGGGTATATTCTCTCAAAGGCCGCTGTTGTTTCCAACAGTCCAGGATTTCTGACACTTCGCGGGAAGATTCTGTCGTAAAATCCAACAACACAAAATCAAATCCAACCAGCTCCTGCTGTTTATCGGTCATCGACAGCGGCAGACTGTTGAGCAGGTAGCTGACTGCGTTTTCACCTGACAGGATCTCGTCCTTCCAACACCGTACTGGAAACCGGGTCTGTGTACGGTCGGTCAGGAAACCTTTCCCACCGCACTGCCTGCATCCGATCTGTGCCCGGACAGGGCAGTTGCGCAATGCCATTAGTGCCATCCGACCATAGCCATATATTCCGCAGGGAATGCCAGATTTGCGGACAACCGCCGACAGCTGTCCCAGCTTTCCTTCAGGAGACAGGACAGCCGCTGACAGTCCAGTCTTTTCCGCCTCGAGCAAAGCCGCGCTGTTGGCAAGGTTCAGATACGGTCCACCCACCAGCGAAAAGCCTGCTTCTTTACCCATCTGAATATGAGCACCGCTCTCACAGTACAAGGTGTTGAACCCCAGCGATTTGAGCTGGTCAAGCAGACGGACACAACCGTCCTCCTGATAGGTCAGTCGCGGCAGGGCCGGAAGAATGCGGCCCGCCACAGCGACAAAACGTCCCGTACCGCTAAAATCACCCGCTTCAGCCAGTCGCGCTACCAGTGCAGCAGGAACAATGATATGATCTGCCATTCCGCAGACCGCTTCCAGCTGGCTTTCGTCCACGCATTTGCACCAGACCGCGGGATGATCCGCAAGCCGGCGTTTCTGTCCGGCAGCAGCCCGCAAAGCGGTGGGAGAGGTTTCCACAAATCTTCCTGACGGCTGCTGCCGCAGCTGATCCAGCTGCTGTACCGCATCCCTGCGCAGGGCATTTAGCTGAGAAGCCTTGATCATCAATCCATCGTCCAGCAAAACAGTCAAAGCCTCGCTGTCGGGCAGATAATACGGAGTTCCGCCCAGCTTTTCCAGCTGACGGGCAATATAGGCACGGTCAGCCGGCCGGGCATCTCCAGCCGCCTGCTGAGGTAGTTCGCCGGTCACCGAAACGGTATGTTCTCCATCCGAAAGACGCAAAACCACCGGTTTTCCGTCCAGCATCTCAAACGACACCGATACCGGAACCAGCGGATTTTCCTTATGATACAATCCTCGCAATTGGGTAAAGACATCCGCAGCCGCGGTCACGTCCTCCCGGGTACGGAATCCAAACATCTCCCGGGTACGCTGACCAGTAAAATACCCGTCGGTAAAACCACTTCGGGAGAAAACCGCCTGCAAAGTTTCCAGATCGGGCGTCTCCCCATTCAAAGCCTGACGGCAGGCGGTGACAGCGGCAGCCACATACTCCGGCCGCTTCATCCTTCCTTCAATCTTGACAGAGGTGACCCCCATCCGGGCAATCTGCGGCAGCTGCATCGTCAAATCCATATCCCGCAGCGACAGCACATTTTCTCCAAATGACTTTTTGCCGCACCCGCTGCATCCGGCTGTAAAGGGCAGCCGGCAGGGCTGGGCACACTGACCCCGGTTGCCGCTTTTGCCGCCGATCGCGGCACTCAGGTAGCACTGACCGGAAACCGACATGCAATGCGCGCCATGTACAAAAATCTCCGTTTCCAACGAGGTCGACCGGACGATCTGTTCAATCTCTCCGCGGCTGAGCTCTCTTGCCAGCACCACCCGTGAAAATCCCAGCTGTTCAGCCAGCCGCACCCCGGCTGGGGAATGAATCGCCATCTGGGTGGAAGCGTGCAGCGCAATATCCGGCGCGTATTCTCTGACAAGAGCCGCAACGCCCCAGTCCTGTACGATCATCGCGTCAACGCCAGCACTCACTGCCGCCCGAATGCACTCTTTCAAAGCGTCCAACTCCTGATCAAAGACCACGATGTTTAGTGCCTGATGGATTTTAACACCGCAGCGATGGGCATACTCTACCGCCTGGACCAGCGACTGCTCGTCAAAGTTCTGGCTGTTTTTCCGGGCACTGAAATTCTTCTGTCCCAGATACACCGCATCCGCTCCGCAGCGAACGGCGGCAACTAGTGCATCCATCGAACCAGCGGGTGCCAGTATCTCCAGTTTTGAACGTTTCATAGGCTGTTGCATAACCGTATTTCTCCTGTACTACTTCCATAATCCCATGCAGGGACAGCTTGTTATAAAAAACTGCTGCAATGCCACGGCGGCTTGCAGCAGGCTGGCCGTTATTTTGAGGTGCTGCGGGGACTGGCATTATCCTTCGCCGGTGCTGGATCGGATTCAGAGGCATTCTGCTCTACCTGATTGCGCAGAGTCAGCAGTTCCAGATCACTTTTCAGCTTGCGGTTTTCCTGCACCAGAGCTTCCACCGCACGGCGCAGCTTATCGACATTCACCCGGGCAGCAGCGGCTTCTTCAGCATAATTTTTGAGCTGAAGCCGGAAGTTGTCGGCATCCCCTTCGTTTCTCGATGCGTCATCGCTAAGTTCAAGCGCGGTCATAATTGCCGCGGAAAGAACCGACGTGCCCGGGTTGTCCGCCATAAAACGGCTGATCCGTTCATTGAGGCCAGCCGCCAGCCCAGTCACATATTCCTCATTTTCTTCGGTATTAAGACAAAATATTCTGCCGCAGATATTTACCTTTACTTTACGCATAATCTGTCTTCCTCTCATATGATGATCCGGGCGTACCGGACGATCTTTTCAGTTTGTATCCAACAAACAACCGGCCGCCGGGTATAATTCAATTGATATCATTATACCTTTTTTTGACGGTTCTGAAAAGGGCTTTACCGCTTTTTTTACATTTACCATCCGCTTTTTTGTCGGAATAACGACAAT
>DVLN01000197.1 GCA_018715465.1 Candidatus Faecivivens stercorigallinarum
GCCGGAGCCGATAACTTCACGGATCTTGTCAACCGGAATGATCATCGAACGCTGTTTGGGCGCATACTTGGATACATGGTCACGGTAATGCGGAATCGCCTTAAGCATGACTTCATCCAGAATATAGTTGCGCGCCTTTTCGGTCTTTTCAAACGCTTCCTTGATGATATCCAGCGTCAGACCGTCGATCTTGATATCGACCTGAATTGCAGTAATACCCTTCTTGGTACCGCCGACCTTAAAGTCCATATCGCCGTAAAAGTCTTCCAGACCCTGAATGTCGACCATCGTCATCCAGCGGTCCCCTTCGGTGATCAGGCCGCAGGAGATACCAGCAACCGGAGCCTTGATCGGAACACCAGCGTCCATCAGTGCCAGCGTGGAACCGCAGATCGAACCCTGAGAGGTCGAACCGTTGGAAGAAAGAACCTCAGATACGACACGGATTGCATACGGGAATTCTTCAACAGAAGGCAGTACAGGAACAAGAGCTTTCTCAGCCAGTGCGCCATGGCCGATTTCGCGGCGGCCGGGTCCACGGGAAGGACGGGTCTCACCGACCGAGTAGGACGGGAAGTTGTACTGGTGCATATATCTCTTTTCCGTCTCTTCACTGATCGAGTCGAGGATCTGAGCATCACTGATCGGGCCGAGGGTCGCAACAGACAATACCTGAGTTTGTCCACGGGAGAACAGGCCGGAACCATGTGCACGAGGCAGCAGTCCGACATCAGCCTGCAGCGGACGGATCTCATCCATGCCGCGGCCGTCAACACGCTTCTGCTCGTCCAGCAGCCAGCGGCGGACAATGACCTTCTGAGCCTTATAGATTGCCTCGTCGATCAGGCCGGGCTCGGTCTCAGCATAGGTCTCATCATATTTCGCATGAATCGCATCCTTGATCGGCAGCAGGTTTGCCTCACGGATGTTTTTATCGTCGGTATCCAGCGCAAATTTGAACTGATCGCCAAACTCAGCGAGAATCTCATCCAGCAGCTCGTGGGGAACTTCCTTGGAGATAAACTCGAATTTGGGTTTACCGATCTCTGCACGGATTTCCTCAATAAAGGAAACCATGTGCTTGATCTCTTCATGACCGGTTGCAATCGCCTGCAGCATGACATCGTTGGGAACCTCATTTGCGCCAGCCTCGATCATGACGATCTTTTCAGCAGTACCTGCAACAGTCAGGTTCAGGTCGGATTTTGCGCGGTCTTCACGATGGGGGTTGAGCACCAGTTTGCCGTCAACCAGACCAACCGATACAGCTGCAACCGTTCCGCTGATCGGGATATCCGAAATAGCAACGGCAATCGAAGCTGCAAGGAAAGCCAGAATCTCAGGTGCATGGTCAATATCGCTGGACAGAACGGTCGTGACGATCGAAACGTCGTTGCGCATATCCTTGGGGAACATCGGGCGCAGCGGGCGGTCGATCATACGGGCAGTCAGCGTCGCATGTTCGGTCGGGCGGGATTCTCTCTTGAGAAATGCGCCGGGAATCTTACCGACAGAGTACATCTTCTCTTCATAGTCGATGTTCAGCGGGAAAAAGTCGATGCCTTCACGGGGCTTTGCAGCCGCGGTGACGTTTGCCATGACAATCGTCTCGCCATATTTGACCCAGCAGGAGCCGTTGGTCAGTTCACTGGTGCGGCCGGTTTCAACGGTCAGTTCCTCACCGGCAAAGGTTGTCTTAAAGGTGTGGACAATATGTGCCATATGGGCAGCCTCCTTACTTGTAAACTGATCAGGCGGGTACGCTTGCTTCTGCGCATAGGCTTAGCAATAAATCCTGCCCCCGGCAAGCGGACCCGCGCCGGACGTACGATTTAATGCTAAACGGAACTAGCGCCAGATAAGCCTGCCGCCTGGTCATGACGTTGGATTTATACACCAAAAGGCAGACGGTTTGCCCATCTGCCTTATCGGTCACAGAATTACTTACGAAGACCCAGCTTCGCAACGATTGCACGATAACGTTCGATATCGTTCTTCATCAGGTAGCCCAGCAGGTTACGACGGCGGCCAACCATTTTCAGCAGACCACGGCGGGAATGATGGTCATTCTTGTTGGTCTTCAGATGCTCGGTCAGGTCGTTGATTCTTCTGGTCAGAATGGCGATCTGAACCTCGGGAGAACCGGTGTCGCCCTCATGCAGCGCGTTGTTGACAATGATCTCGGTCTTTTCTTCTTTTCTCATCATGATGAGTCACCTCTTTATAAATGTTTGCCTATACCATAGTAAAGGGAACGGTGATTCCCCGGTCCGGGGCTGAATCCACAAAACCATCTGTACGGCAACGATAGTTAGTATAGCATAAACCTTGCCATTTGTAAAGGGTTTTTCAGACATCCGGCGGATTTTGCCTCATTTTTCTTCCGGTTTCCGGCGGCTGAACAATCCCCGCAGCAAATTGGAGGTGCACAGCAGCGAAAGCGCCGCTCCCGCCAGGCAGGCCAGCAACCCCCACAGAATATCCATCCCTTCCACCGGCTGGCTCGGCCAGATATTGGGGATGCTTCCAATCACACATCCAAGGATTCCAAAATACATCGCCTGTTTATGCTGCTGCAACAATATATCCAGTATCTTTGCGCAGAACAGGATTCCGATAATCATGCCGACACCGGTTGGGACCAGTACGGCGAAATTCCATTCGCTGACCGCTGTCAGAACGCTATGATAAACGCCAAACAGCATCAGAAAGAACGAACCGCTGACCCCCGGAATCACCATCGCCGCCGCAGCAAACGCCGCGTACAGCAACAGCTGGATCATCTGGGTAAGACTGGGGTTCCGAATCAATTCGACCCCCGAATCATCCGGCCGGACAAAGAAAATGCAGATCATGACCGCCAGCGCCGCAATCAACGCGAGCAGGCTGTGACGGCGAAACGGCTCTTCCAGCGACTTGCGGACGACCAATGGGATGCTCCCGGCGACGACACCGATAAAAAACAGCTGCATCTCGACGGGATGGCTTTGCAGCATACCCGACAGGATGCCCGATAGCAGCAAAACCCCCAATACCATGCCCACACCGATTGGGGCCAGATAGATCACGCTTTTTTTGAAATTTCGGCGCAGGTTGCTGATCGCACCGATCATCTCGTCGAAGATATCCAGAATGACGGACATCGTTCCTCCGCTCATTCCCGGAATGATGCTGGATATTCCGATCAGCATTCCGTTTATCAGATTGCGAATATGTTGCATTGTTTTGGCCTTTCCCAGGGAAGCGCTCTCCAATTGAGCTGCTGTTTCCCCGTATTTATTGATGATAAATTGAAATCTCGCGGCCGCCGGGATTGTCCGAATGGGACAGCGGCCCGCCTGTCAGCTGCTGATGCAGCAAAAACATCGGCAGAAAAAATCCTTCATTCAGCAGTGCCTGTTCGGCTTCGACATACAGCGCGGACGCCTCATCTGAATCTGTTGCCGCCGCTGCCTGCCGGAATAGTGCGGAAAATGTCCCGTCCCCTGCTTCACTGTCCGTCTCCACCATCCCCATCAGCACGCCGGATGGGTGATCATATGCAGCCGTCAGACAGGTCAGAGCGGCATCATAATCGCCAGTCTCCACCCGCTGCCGCAGTTCCCGTTCGGGCAACAGCTCGACTGCAAGGAACAACCCGAAATCCCGCTGCCAGATCTGCGCCGCTGCGGCAAACGCATCGTACAAACCTGACTCTTCCTCGATCAGGACGGTCAGTCCCTCGCTCCCGCCGGTTTCTGCGGCAGCCTGGCGGAACATCTGCTGCATATCGGTACGGTCGGTCTGCGGCAGCTCCAGCTGTGTGCCATCCTCCCACATGCTTTCCGGCAGCAGCCTGCGGAGGCTGTCCTCCGGCAGGTCACACAGCAGCGCCTGCCGCGCCCGTTCATCGGCAAAGAGTGGGCATTTGGGGTTGAGCATCAATCCATAGACCAGCCCTTCTCCCCCTTCTTCTACCAGCTGCCAGTATGCGTACTGCTGCTCCGGCTCAACTTCGGTGGACAACAACACCGCTGTGCCTTCCTCAGTGGTTCCTGGCATTCCTCTAAGCCGCAGTTCAGTTTCGTTCCAGGTCGTGACCCGGTAATCTCCGTTGCCGATCACTGTATCCTGCGACAGCCCGTATCTGCCATGTGTCGACAGGAAAAAATCCTCCCGGCAGGGGCTGGCCGGCGCGGTAGAAAGAAGATGGAGAAAGCGGTTGTCCGGCTGCTGAAGGGTAAAGACGACCGTCCGCTCGTCAGGAGCCGTTACACCAAACAACGTCTCTTCCCCCTGCAACATTTCTGCACTTCCGGCAATGGCGGTAAAATTTCCAGCATACGGGCTGTCGGTCTGCGGGTCAAACAGCCGCCGGAAGGCAAAGACGAAATCGTCTGCCTGCAAGTTTTCTCCGTCCGACCACTGTTCTCCTTCCCGCAGGGTAAAGGTGTACCGCAATCCGTCGGCTGATACCTGCCAGCTTTCGGCGGCAGATGGAACAATCTCGCCATCCCTTACCGCAACCAGCCGCTTAAACATCTGCCGGACCACAAAATCCGCCTCTTCTCCCTGTGCCAACTGAGGATCGAGGTTGACCGGCATCTGACCAGCGGCGAGCAGCAGATCGCCGTCATCGCCACATCCGCCAAACAAGGAAAGCAACAGCAGCACCGCTGTCAGCATAGCCGCCAGCCGTCCAGATTTATTCCGCATATTCGGAAATGATCGCCCCAGCGACCCGCAGTCCGTCCACTGCCGCACTCATAATGCCGCCAGCATATCCCGCGCCTTCTCCGCATGGATACAGGCCGCGGACAGCCGACTGGAAATCCTCTCCGCGGGGAATCCGCACCGGCGAAGAGGTACGGGTCTCCACCCCGGTCAAAATCGCGTCGGGTGCCGCAAATCCGGGCAGCTTACGGTCAAACACCCGAAGCCCAATCCGAAGCATATCGGTCACAAAAGAGGGCAGCAGCCGATCAAAGTCGGCTTTTTCCACCCCCAGCGCATAGGAAGGAGTCACCTTTCCGACCTTCAGGCCCGGTCTCCCCTCCAGAAAGGAACCGACATCTGCTGCCGGCGCCCGCCAGTTTTTCCCGGCAGCGACAAACGCCCGCTGCTCCAGTTCCCGCTGAAACGCCATCCCGGCGAGCGGATCGGGCCCAAAATCGGCACTGCTGACAGATACCGCAACCGCCGCGTTGGCATTATCCCGGTCACGGCGGTATTCACTCATCCCGTTGGTGACGATGCCCCCCTCTTCCGAGGCGGCGGGTACCACCAGTCCGCCCGGGCACATGCAAAAAGTATAGACAGCCCGTCCATTTTCCCGGTGCGAAAGCTGGTATTCCCCCGGCGGCAAAAACGGGCTACCCGCCATCTCTCCATATAATCCGCGGTCGATGTCGGTTTGCAGATGCTCAATCCGTACCCCCACCGAAAACGGCTTGGGTTCCATCGGCACACCTGCCCGGCGCAGCATCTCAAAAGTATCCCGTGCGGAATGACCGACAGCCAGTATCAGACGCGAACAGGCGATCTTTTCGCCATTGACCTCAACCGCCTTCAGCTGACCATTCTGGATATCCAGCCCGGTCAGGCAGGTATTGAATCGGATTTCCCCGCCATTGCGGATAATCTCCTCCCGCATTGAGCAGACAACACCCCGCAGCAGATCAGTCCCGATATGCGGCTTAGCACGCCGGAGGGTTTCCGCCGGTGCGCCATGCTCCCCGAAGCGTTCCAGTACATACCGGCACAATGGATCATGGATGCGGGTGGTCAGTTTCCCATCGGAAAAGGTGCCGGCGCCTCCTTCCCCAAACTGTACGTTGCAATTCGGGTCGAGCTCTCCGCGGCTCCAGAACCCGTTGACTGCACGAACCCTGTCCTCCATTCGGCCGCCCCGCTCCAGCACAATGACCCGGTACCCCTGACGGGCAAGCAGTCCGGCCGCAAAAATACCCGCCGGTCCAAAACCTGCAACCACCACGGGGGTCGCGCATGGAAGGTTTCCTTTTTGAATCGTAAAATCCTCATCTGGCCGATACTGGATCGTAACGCCCCGGGGCGGATGGACGGCAAAGCGTTGTTCATCCCCCGCCAGCCGCACTGCGACGGTCGAAACCAGATGAATTTCGCCCCTGCGCCGGGCATCCAGCGAAGATTTATAAACATAGGCTTCCTTTACACCGCCGGGCTTCAACCCCAACCGGGAAAGCGCCTTTTCAACAGCAGCACCGTCCCCGCTTCCGGGCGGTGTTTTGATATTGGAAATCAGCAGCATGACAAATCCCTTTCGGATATATTTTAAAACTGTTGGCGGCAGATATACACGCCAAAGGGCTGCCGGATATCCAGCAGCCCTCACCGTTCAGACTGACTTTTTCAATTCCCGGTGTCTGAAACAACTTCTTTGGGAACAACGTCAATACTGACGCTGTACTCTCCGACTGCCCAGGCCAGTACTTTGCCCTGCACATAAACCTTAACCGAAACGGTATACCGTCCACGGCTGAGGCTATACTGAGACAGGTCAATGATACCGACCAAATCTTCCTGTGTCAGATCGGCAATAATCGACGAATCTCCGACCACCCGGATATTCTCTATCGAGTCGCTGAGTGTCGTAATATCGTATCCGCTCGGCAGGTTTTCAAAGACAAAGTTGTTCAAATCCAGTGTCCGTGCCGACAACCCATAGGTCGGGAAGGTCACGGTAACCGAGGTGACATTTTCGACATTCTTCAGACCGGCATTGAGGGTGATATCCAACGTCAGCTCGGTTCCGATGTCGATTTCACGGAAATCAATCGGGCCGACGGTGATCGCATCCACATTATCAATCGTCTCACTGGGCGACGCAACCAGAATGGAATTTCTCGAAAGGGTGTACCCCAGCTGTTCGATCGGGAATCCACGCGGAACATTGACAAACTCGACATTCAGCGGCAGTTCCTTGGTCTTATAGATCGGCACCGTCACCGTCACTGTGTTGTGGTCATATTCGATATTCTCGCTCGAGACGGCAGCGCCCATCTCATCCACCAGCGTGACTGTACCAGTCGTCGTCAGTGTTTCCGAAAGCTCCTGTTCCGTCGGGATATTGACGACACAGCGGCTGATCTTGTTGACCTCGGTCTGCGGACCCGTCACCGTGATGTAATCAAAGTCACCATACGCCGTTTCCATCAGGTACCCTTCCGCCGCCGTCAGATTGGGTGTAATGATCTCAAGCGGCAGTGTCCGGCTGATGATCTTATCAAAGGTCAGCTCGACCTCGGCCGGTGACCAGGAAGTGATCGTATAATCCGAACTGCTTGCTTTGGAGATAACTTCGATCGACAGGGTATAGGTTCCCGCCTTGGTGACCGAGGACAGTGAGACACGGGCATTAAAATCGTCCGCATCCAGTGATGTAATCGCATAGCGCGTGCCGGTGACATGAACGTCAACCGTCGTCTTAATGTCCCCGATCAGTTCCAGTCCCAGATCCTGGGCCATCGAGTTTTCATAACTGACAGTGACCGGAACATTGCTGACCGTATCATTAAAATCTGTCGTCTGCTGCATACAAACGGTAAACCACAGCAGCACCGCACAGATCAGCGAAAACAATGCGACAAACTTATTGTTGTTAAACAGCGACTGAATACTCACGCCGCCGCCTTTTTTCTCTGGCTGTCCACCCTTTTGCGGCGTGCCGTTTGCCTTTGGAACCGGCACTGGGGTATCCGGTGCATCCTTTTTCTTAAACAAACCCAAAAACACTCCCTTCTCCTCCGGGATTATTTGCCCTTCCTGCGGAAGAGTGACTGTTTTTTCTTTTTCCGGTCGGACGAGTCCTCCTGCGGCAGCAGGTAATAATCCAGCGTCTGATGCAGCTTGTCCACCGACAGGTTACGAATCAGCCGGCCGTTAACCGCCAGCGAGATGCCGCCCGTTTCTTCACTGACAACAACCGTCAGCGAATCGGATACCTCGCTGATACCGATTGCCGCGCGATGACGGCTGCCGAGATTCTTGTCGATATCCTGCTCCTGTTTGGGTTTGGGCAGGAAACATCCGGCCGCGTACACCTTGCCGTCCCGCATGATCATTGCGCCGTCATGCAGCGGTGAGTTCTTGAAAAAGATATTGCCCATCAGTTCGACGCTTGGGATTGCGTCCAGCACAACGCCTGTCCGAATCTGATCCCCCAGCTTGACCTGACGTTCGACAACGATCAGCGCGCCAGTCGCCGTAATGGAAAGCCGCTGGGCCGATTCACAGATAACGTCGATCGGTTCACCCCAGATGGTCGCCTGCCGGAGGGAATTTTCGGTATGAGCAAAGGGCAGCATTGACATTTTGGTGCGGCCCGCGCGCTCCAGAATACTGCGCAGCTCCGGCTGAAAAACAATAAACAAAATGATAATACCCATTTCAATGATCTTATTCAGCAGCCAGAGGGTTGTCTGCAGCTGCATCAGATAGACCATCAGGTACAGCCCTGTCAGCAGCAAAATACCTTTGACCAGCTGTCCGGCACGGGTCTCCCGGACAATCTGAATACCTTTATAAATAATATATGCGATCAGTGCGATATCCAGCGTGTCCAAAAGCAGATCGTAATTCCCGGCTGCCAGCAGGACCGACTCCCAAAACTGGGTAAACATTCTGGTGATACTGCCCCAGAACTGTACCAAAAAGCTCATTTGTGTCACCTCTTATGGTCATATCCTGCGTGGGCTGGCACGCAGGATTATAAATAAGCATAGCAGAAAAGACTGGACCATATATAAACGAAATAAGAATGATTCGTAAATCTGCTGCAAACAGCAATCCAGTCTGACAGGAAATACCTGAACACAGAGTATCTGTACTCATTGATTTTCTTTCTACCATTGTAACAAGATTTTCGGTCAATTTCAACCACCTGCAGAGATTTTTTTCACAACTTTCAAAAGGGCATCAACCTGTCCGGGTGCAGCCCCTCTTCCGCAGGCAAACCGTACCGTACCTGTATCGCGTGTTCCCAGCAGGTCATGGATCATCCCGGCGCAGTGATAGCCGCCGCGGAGCATAAATCCCTGAGCAGAGAGCTGTTCGGAAACAGTACCGCCATCCCTGTCGCCAATGCAGAAACTGACGACCGGAACATATTCGCCCATTTTAAACCCGCGATTGACTACCCGAACCCCTGGAATATGCTGCAGCCCTCGATAAAAACGGTCCGCTATCGCCATTTCATTTCTATAAATCCGTTGCAGACCCACCCGTCTGACCTCGCGCATCCCAGCGCCAAGCGCCATAATGCCTGGCAATCCCAACGTTCCGGCTTCAAACCTTTCCGGGCTGTCCTCCGGCATATCTCGTTCCAGTGAACGGATGCCGGTCCCGCCTTCCATCAGGGTGGACAATCTGAGCCCCGGACGGAGAATCATCATCCCGCTGCCCTGTATCCCCAAAAGGCTTTTATGCCCGGTTGTACAGATGATATCCGCGTCCCGCAAGCTGACCGGCAAAACACCCGCCGTTTGTGCAGCGTCCAGTATGAACACGATCCCCTCCTTCCTGCAAATCTCATAGATTTCCCGTACCGGCAGCACCGCACCGGTCACATTGGAAGCGTGGGTACAGACGACACAGCGGGTGTCTGGCCGTAACATTTCCTTAAATGCCGAGAGGGTCCTTTGAGGTTCTCCTTCATAAACCGGGAAAAAACCGACTGTACATACCCCTTTTAACGCAAGTGCGGCAGCTGGACGCAGGGAAGCATTGTGGTCATACATGGAAGCCAGCAGGTGACCTCCTCTGACTTCCATAATCCCTTTCAGCGCCACATTCAGCGCATGGGTGCAGGAAGCTGTGAAAATCACATTTTCCGGCTCCGCTCCAAAAAAATGCGCCGCCTCTTCACGTGTACGAAAAACCTGCTGCGCAGCCCTCATCGCCATCCGGTGGCCGCCGTGCCCGGGGTTGCCGCCAAACTGGATGAGCGCTTGATTGACCGCCTGAATAACGGCAGGCGGTTTGGGCCATGAAGTCGCCGCCTGATCAAAATATACTGCCCGCCCATTCATCGGTCTCTTCCCTTCCCAAGCGGATAGGAATATTTGCCCAACACCTGTATGCCCACCTGTTCCAGAAGTTTTGCCGCGCGGTCAGCGTCTCCGCGCACCAGCAGTGCATAACTGCATCCGCGTTTGGAAATCATCTCCGGCGTCGGAACAACCGACGAATGAATCCAGTTCTTTTCCAAAAATTGCTGTCCTTTTTGGGCATAGGTGATTGATTTGACTGTCAAAAGCGTCTGCATGACAGGTTCCTCCCTTCTGCTCATTTATGTCTATGAAACAGAATATGCTGGGTTTCCTCTTACAGTTCCCCAAAATGCAAAAACGGACCTCCCAAAGATGGGAAGCCCGTTGTGTCATACAGGATTACTGAACCCAAACGCCGTTGGAGTTCACATAGTAGCCGTCGATGGTTGCATTGGTTGCCATAATACCGGACGAATAGAGGTAATACCAGTCACCTTTCCATTCAATCCAGCGTGCAGTTGCCATTGCGCCGCTGCCGGTCAGATAGTACCAGTAGCCGCTGGTCTGTACCCAGGCATTTGCAGCCATCACACCGGAAGAATAGAAGTAATACCAAACGCCGTCGATATACTGCCAGCCGGTGACCATACCGCCCCAGTCCTTGAAATAGTACCAGTAACCGTCAATATATCGCCAGCCGGTTGCCATAACGCCAGTATCGTCGAACGCATACCAGACATTATCAATTTTTTCCCAGCAATCCTCGGACATAATACCGGTATCCTCATCGAACCAGTACCAATCCCCGTTTTCTTCCTGATACCAGCCAGTGATCATTTTGCTGTCAATATACAGATATGTATATCCATCGCGCCGCACCCACTCAATTTCAGGCTCAGAGGGCTTGACGGTACCGCTGCCGGTATTGCCGCCGGATGTGCTGCCGGAGGAAGAACCGCCGGGGTTATAAGACGGGATATCCGGGACGTAAACCGGAATAAACCGCCAGCCAGCATAGAGAGTTGTATCTTTTGTAAAGACCGTGTCCATCGTTACAAGTTCACCGTTTTCGGTGTACCAACCAGTAAAAATATAACCAGTACGGAACGCATCAGGCAAACTTTCCAGCTTACCGCCGCTCGTCGTTACGGAAGTAACCGAAGCAGTTCCGCCATTGGCATCAAATGTAACAAGATACTCCTCGACAACAGGCGGAATTGGTTCAAAGACAGCCTTAATCGTCACGTTTGCAGCAGGCATTATAAATTTATTGTTTTCAATGGTTACGCCGCCACTAATCACCTGCCATTCTTTAAACTGATAACCGGTATTTGGCGTTGCAGTTA
>DVLN01000198.1 GCA_018715465.1 Candidatus Faecivivens stercorigallinarum
TGCATTGAGCGGACAAAAAGGAGCTGTATAATGGAACCTACATACTATACCGTGCAAAAACTGGACGGTGATTATGCAATTCTGATTAGCGACGGCGGAGTGGAAAACCGTGTCGCACGCGCGCTCCTGCCGGAAGAAACCGACGAAGGCACCCGGCTGCTGTGCGAATTTTTCAGCTATTCCATTGTAAATTCATAATGAAAGGATATCATCATAATGGACAAAGTCATAAAAAATGGTTTGATTTTTGACGCAATTCATCAGCAACCCTATCAGGCTGATATCCTGATCCAGAACGGGAAGATCGCCGCGATCGGTGAAAATCTGTCTTGCGATGGAGCAGCGGTTATCGACGCTCAGGGAAAACATGTCTACCCCGGTTTTGTCGATGCACATTCCCATCTCGGCATGCAGGGCAGCGGCATCGGCTTTGAAGGCAATGACTGCAACGAAATGACCGATATCCTGACTCCCCAGCTCCGCGCAATTGACGGCTTCTATCCGATGGACCCTGCACTGCATGAAGCTGCTGCTGCCGGCGTCACAACTGTCTGCACCGGCCCTGGTTCTGCCAACGTTGTCGGCGGTACCTTTATGGCAGTCAAAACAGTCGGCAAACGGGTGGACAAAATGGTCATCAACGACCGTGTCGCGATGAAGTGCGCATTTGGTGAAAACCCCAAGAGATGCTACAAAGACGTCAACAACTTCTCCCGTATGGCAACCGCTTCCAAACTGCGGGAACTGATCCTAAAAACACTGGAATATGACCACAAATTGCAGGCTGCTGGAGACGATGAATCTAAAAAGCCGAAATTTGACTTCAAACTGGAAGCAATGCTGCCGGTTATCCACCGGGAGATCCCGCTCAAAGCACACGCACATCGCGCCGACGATATCTTCACCGCTATCCGCATTGCCAAAGAGTTCAACCTCCGTCTGACGCTGGAACATGTCACAGAAGGTCATCTGATTGTCGATGAACTGATGGAAGAGAATCTGCCGATGGCTGTCGGTCCTTCCCTCACCCACGCTACCAAATTTGAGCTGCGCAACAAAACCTTCGCCACCCCCGGCATTCTGGCCAAGGCTGGCGGCCAGGTCTCGATCATCACCGACGCACCTGTCATTCCCCAGCAGTATCTGCCGCTGTGTGCTGAACTTGCGATCAAGTCGGGTATGGATGAATTCGCCGCATTGCAAGCCATCACGATCAATCCTGCCAAACATATTGGCATTGCAGATCGGGTGGGCAGTATCGAAGTCGGCAAAGATGCGGACCTGGTGGTCATGCCGGGCAGCTGCTTTGACATTGCAGTTGCACCTGATGTTGTGCTGATCAACGGCGAAGAGGTAGAATAACCGGTACGATGGCGTATAAACGCCTGCGATACTGTTTTGTTCGACGGGCAGGCGCTGAATGGATAAAGTGCCTGGCCCGTTTTCCCCTGCAAATCAAAACTGAAAACTAAGAAAGAAGGTTTGCACATGCAAGCAACGCTCCACCTGTATCGGGAAAATGTCATTTCTGAGATCGACAAGAGAATTTATGGTTCTTTTATTGAACACCTCGGACGCGCTGTCTACGGCGGCATCTATGAGCCTGAGCATCCGACCGCAGATGACGAAGGCTTCCGCGAAGACGTCCTCAAACTGATTAAGGAATTGGATGTGCCGATCGTCCGCTATCCCGGCGGCAACTTTGTATCCGGCTACAACTGGGAAGATGGCACCGGTCCGAAGGAAAAACGGCCCCGTAAACTGGAACTTGCCTGGAAAACCATTGAAACCAATCAGGTCGGCATCGACGAATTCCAGAGCTGGGCAAAAAAGGCCAATACCGACATCATGATGGCAGTCAACCTCGGTACCCGCGGCCCGGACGAGGCCCGCAACCTGCTGGAATACTGCAACTTCCCCGGCGGCACCTATTATGCCGACATGCGCCGCAAAAATGGATTTGAAGAACCCTTCAACATCAAAACCTGGTGTCTTGGCAATGAGATGGACGGCCCCTGGCAGATCTGCGCAAAAACCGCTCAGGAATATGGCCGCATCGCCTGCGAGACCGGCAAACTGATGAAAACCATTGACCCTGAAATTGAACTGGTCGCCTGTGGCAGCTCCAGCCTGACCATTCCGACTTTCGGCGAATGGGAACGGGTCGTACTGGAAAACTGCTATGACTATGTCGACTACATCTCACTGCACAGCTACTACAACAACACCGCTGACGATACCAGCGAATTCCTTGCGGGAAGCCTTGACTTTGATACCTTCATCAAGTCGGTTGCCGCGATCGCTGACAGCGTAAAGGCGAAAAAACATTCCAACAAAACCATCAACCTCTCGGTCGATGAATGGAACGTCTGGTACCATTCCAACGACGCCGATGCTGCCCTCGAACCCTGGCAGATCGCGCCCCCTCAGCTGGAAGATATCTACAATTTCCAGGATGCACTGCTGGTTGGCTGCCTGCTGATGACCCTGCTCCGCAACGCTGACCGTGTCAAGATGGCGTGTATCGCCCAGCTGGTCAATGTCATCGCCCCGATCATGACGGAAAACGGCGGCGCTGCCTGGGCACAGACCATCTTCTATCCCTATCTGCATGCCAGCCGCTATGGCCGCGGCCTCTCGCTCGAAGTTAAGACCAGCTGCGACTGCTATACCAGTACTTCCGGCCGTTCGGTTCCCTGTCTTGAAACAGCAGCCGTCTGGAACGAGGAATCAAAAGAACTGACCATCTTCGCAGTCAACAAGTGCGATCAGCCGATGCAGCTGACCACCTCTCTGAACGGGTTTGGTTCTCTCTCTGTCATTGAACATCTGACAATGGCAGGCTATGACCTGAAGGCGGAAAATAATGCTGAACATCCCAATAATGTTGTACCCCATTCCGACGGCAAGACAACTGTTGATGGAAATGAAGCAGTTTCCGAACTCGCTCCTTATTCCTGGAACGTTATCCGGCTCAAAGGCTAAGAATTATCCAGCTAAGAATTAGCCGGATAATTCTTAGCCCACTAATCCCCCGCCGGAGCCAACCAGCCACCGATGAAAGGAACGGATATCCATGAATGCAAATCACCGTAAAATCGTTATCGTCGGAGGCGGTATCTTGCTGGCAGTCAGCGTAACACTCAATCTGATGATGCTTGGACAGCTCGGCGAACTGAGAAGCCGGGTGCTCAATCTGGGCAATGCCGCAAACCAGCTGGATGCTTCGTTCAAGCAGCTGGACCAGCAGATCGACTCCCTCTCCCAGCAGCTTTCGGAAAGCAGCAGTCTGCTTGCCCAATCGCGGGTAGATGTCCAGCTGGAAGGAACCAGTCAGCTGGTCGTATCGGTTTCAGTCAGTCCGCGGGAACTGCGCCCAGGGGACGTGGTAACAGTTTCGGTGCTCGACACTTCAATGGAAGCAACTGAAGAGGACGGCAGTTTTACTGCGAGGCTGCATCTGCCAGTCTTTGCAGGAGACATTACACCGGTCGTTACAATCGAAAGCGCTGACGGCACCAGACGAATGGAGACGCTGGCCAGCTTTTCTACTGCCGGATATTTTCAGCTGTATTATTCTTTTGATTTTACCACCAACAGCGACGGAACCAGTGCAAATGTTGGATTGCTCCCCGCTGGAGACTGTGTGCTGACGCTCCCGGATGATCTGGAGCATGTCTGGCTCAACATCAGCAGCCAGAGCAGCTCCCAGCTGATCGAAATGACGCTCGACGGCAAACGGATCCCAGATGCTTCCGGGCTGCCGGGATCTTCACCAGAACCAGACCTTACCACCAGCAGCGGCTCTGCGGGAGGGCTGTATTACATCTATTATACAGCCAAATTACCGGCAATCGACGATGAACAAAGTTATGATCTGTCGGCTGAGATCGAGACGACAAGCGGTCTTGCCTACCAGCTGGATATCGGTGAATTGGATGCTTCTATCGCAAACGGCAACTCCAGCTATGGAGGCGGCGGCAATCTCAGTCCGCTGATGACTGACGAGCAGCCGTCCTGATCGGTACTACGCTTTTTATCCTCTGTCTGTTCTCTTGCTGTTTTCCCACAGTAAGAGAACAGATAGGACTCGTATTTATGCAAAGAAAAACCGCGCATCTTTCGGATAATCCGATAGATGCGCGGTTTTTAATCATCTTATATCAATTAAATTGAACTGCGATAGAAGGTACGGTTCAGTTCCTTTATCCATTTCGCGTCCATCTGGTTAAGCGACTCCTTGGTAATTCGGAAAGCCCAGTTTCCTTCGGGTACGCCCGGCTGATTCATCTTGCAGTCTCCGCCGAAACCACACAGGTCTTGAATCGGAACGACCGACAGCATCGCTGGGCTCGCCCATAAGGTCCGAATCATTGCACGGACTGCCGGCGCTTTATACCCGCCTTCGTTCCAGTTATCCCCATCAAAACCACAGTAGCGCATCGCACGCTCACGAATTTCAGGAGAAACACTGTACAGCCAGCCAAACGCCGTATCGTTATCATGAGTGCCGGTGTAGGCAATCGCATTACGGGGGATGTTGTGGGGCAGATGCAGATTATCGTAATTGTCCAGAAAAGCGAACTGCATAACCCGCATTCCCGGCAGCCCGGTATCTGCAATCAGCTGGATAACACCTTCGTCAATCTGTCCGAGGTCTTCAGCAATGATCGGCGCGTTATTGCCAAAGATCGTTTTGACCTGATTGAAGAAGTCCATACCGGCCCCTTTGACCCACTTTCCATCCCGCGCGGTCTTCGCATCACCGGGAATCGACCAGTAAGAAGAAAACGCACGGAAGTGATCAATCCGCACCATATCATAACATTGCAGCGAAAATCCCAGCCGTTTCATCCACCAGCTGTAGTCATGCGCTTTCAGATAGTCCCAGTCATAGATCGGCTGACCCCAGAACTGACCATCCTTTGCAAAATAGTCGGGCGGACAGCCAGAAACCTGTTTTGCTTTACCGGCGAGGTCCAGCTGGAACATCTCACGGTTACCCCATACATCGGCGCTGTCCTGCGAAACATAAAAAGGCATGTCGCCAATAATCTTGATACCCAGAGCGTTGATCTCCTTTTTGACCGCCTTCCACTGGGTATAAAACTCGTACTGAACAAACTCCTGATACAAAATCTCATCAGCATACTGTCCCCGCGCCCGCTCAACAGCATCCGGGCGGTGCATCTTCAGTCCCTGATCCTCCCAGTCGGGCCACCACTTCTGGGCTTCGCGTTCACGTAGGACAACATATAAAGCATAGTCGGGCAGCCAGTCGGCGTTTTCTGCGACAAATGCACGGATCTTCTCTTTCAGGACGCTGTCGATTCGGCTATATGCCTTGCGCAGTACGCCATCCCGCGTCTTTTTCAGCCATTTATAATCAACCGCATAGGGTTTCGGGTATTTATTGGCCTCCAGCTCTTCACGGGTCAGCAAACCATCTTTATGCAGTGTCGGCAGGTCAATAAACAGCGGGTTGCCGGCAAACGCCGACAGGCTGGCATACGGGGAATTATACTGATCAATTGTCAGAAATGGCAGCGTCTGCCAGTAAGAAAAGCCGCAGTCATGCAGCAGCCGGGCAAACTCCACCGCTTCTTTACCGAATGAACCGATCCCGTATTCACCGGGCAGAGAAGAAATATGCAGCAAAACGCCGCTGGAACGATTGATCATAGGAATTCATCCTTTCCGAAAAATAAATTAGTCTGGTACAAAGTATGTTCTTTATTTGGCAAAATAAATAAATAAGACAGACTTGACTTTTATTATTATAG
>DVLN01000199.1 GCA_018715465.1 Candidatus Faecivivens stercorigallinarum
TGAAACAAAATTAAACTGGTGGAGATATTTTTGCTGGCTGTCAATATTTGTGACTTCTGCGGGCATGCAAATACAAAATACACAAAATTTATCACAAAATATTTTAATAAATATTTACTTCTTTGTTCTCTTGTGGTATACTGAATACAAGTTCGATCGTAACACCATGACCAACAGAAAGGAAGGCAGCAATGAAGATTTTTACATGCTGGCGGGCAGGCAACCTGACCTTTGAAACAAGCCGGGATTATAACAATCCGTTTCTTGACCTGTCGATACAGGCCCGTTTTACCGGCCCGTCTGGACAGACAGTCGTCCGCGAAGCATACTGGGACGGTGGCCGGACCTATCGGATATCCTTTGCACCGACGGAAACTGGACTTTGGCATTATCAGCTGTCGGCTCCAGCTGACAGTGGACTGGACGGGCTGACAGGAGAGCTTGAATGCAAACCTTATACCGGTGACTTGGCGATCTATCAGCACGGCTTTTTGCGGGTAGCAGATAACGGACGGAGCTTTTGCCACGCTGATGGTACACCATTTTTCTGGCTGGGGGACACCCACTGGGGTTTTGTCGCTGGGGAATACTGGGACAAATCCAACCATCCGGGTATGACCAGCATGTTTAAAGGAATGGCTGACCGGCGGGCTGCACAGCATTTTACCGTCTATCAAACCAATCTGCGCAGTGATTCCCATTTTGGCAATGTCCATTATTGGGAAGAGGTCCATGAGGGTACGCTGCCTGACGTTGCCTTTTATCAGCAGGTTGTCGATCCACGAATGCAGTATCTGGCTGATCTCGGGTTTGTCAACGCACTGGGGCTGGCCTGGTCGGGGTCTGTTCTGGGAAAGGTAGAGCTGCAAAAGAACCTGGCGCGGTATATCGTCGCCCGCTATGGTGCATTGCCGGTTGTCTGGACGCTGGCGGGCGAGGTAGCCGGTTATGCAGCCAAAACCCGGCAGCAGTGCATTGATGGCTGGCGGGAGGTTGCAAAGTATATCCGCCAGATCGACGGGTACCAGAATTTACAGACCGCCCATTACACCAATGAACGCCCTTACGCCGACTATTATTTTGATGAGGACTGGTTCGATTTTACCCTCAATCAGGGTGGACATGGCGACCTGCCGATCTATGCTTATTATCAGCGGGAGCATATGAAAAGGCACCCCGGCAAACCGTTTGTCGAAGGGGAAGAGATGTACGAATTTGTATCGACGCTGGAACCCAATGGCAGCCGGATCTGTACCGCGGACATGATGCGGCGTTGTGCCTGCCTGGCCATCCACAACGGCGCCTGTGGCTATACCTACGGTGCACAGGGAATTTGGGATACGGTCTATGAAAAGCCGGAACAGCCAGACGCACGGAATATCTTCAACCGGTTTGGTGTCACCTGGTACGAGGCGATCGACGGGGAAGGGGCGGAACAACTGGGAAGACTCGCGGTATTTTATCAGCAGGCGGGAATTTTTGAGATGAAGCCAGATACGGAATGTTTTGCGGAAAGCAGTCCGTTTGCAGACCCGATGATTGCAGAATTGTATGTCCCGCATATCCTTTCAACGGCTGACCATGGTCGGATGCTGGCTTATTATCCGGCAACTGTTCGTTTTAGCTGCCGGATTCAGGGACTCAGACAGGCGGAATATCATGCCTCTTGGTTTGACCCGCGGACAGGTGAAAGTCATGATGCAGGCAGTTTCCTGCCGGAGGATGGCTGCTGGACAATGCCGCAGTGCCCGGGTGAAGGGGACTGGATTCTGTACCTGACAGCGGAAAAGAAGGCTTAACGTATCAGATCACAAAGGACAAAGAGATACCCCAAAGGCGGCAGAACCGTCTTTGGGGTATTTTGGTAATGGGGTATCAAATTGTTTGAAGTGGATTATTCCAGTCCTAGGCTCTTGGCGTACTCGGAGTATTCCTCGTACCATTCGTTGTACTGACCAGAGTCATTCAGCTCCTGAATAACCTGATTGACCACTTCGATCAATTCAGTTTCTCCTTTGGGTGCGCCGACGCGGGTGCCCTCATATTCTTCCGAGACAGGGAAGTCAATGGCGTCAGGCAAGGTGGTCAATCCATCGTTGGCAGCTGCGTAAAGGTCGCCGTTGACCAAAGCGCATACACAAGCATCCGCCTTTCCTTCTGAGACCATCAGATACCCGTCGGTTGTAGACGAAACAAACATCAGTTCATCCAGTTCATTGATATCCATAGCGTCTTTGATCAGCTGTTCCTGCAAAGAACCGGACTGGCAGACGACTTTTTTCCCTTTAAGATCATCCAGGCAGGTGATAGAAGCAGCGTCTTCTTCCCGAACAAGAACGGTGTATAGTGAATCATCGGAATAGTGGTAACCGATACTCATTTCCAAGTTTTCAGCGCGGCTGGGTGTCCAGGCAAGCGCGGAAATGGCAAGGTCATGTTTGCCGGTATTGATGGAGGCGAGTACTGCAGAAAATTCCAGCGGGATCAGTTTCAATTCAACACCGATTTCATCAGCAATTGCTTTGGCAAGCTCAATATCAGCTCCGACATACTGTTCATCCCCACTTTTGGTGGGGTCGATAAATTCATTCGGAGCGAAGTAAGGTTCGGTTGCCACTTCAATATAGCCGCGCGCTTTAATTTCTTCCAGCCGGTTGGCAGCTTCGGTATCCCCGCCGCTGGCAGTACAGCCGACAAGGGCAGCCGCACATGTGAGTGCAGAGAGGAACAGGGCAGTCAGACGTTTTGCGTTTTTCATATCATACAAATCCTTTCGGGCATTTTCTTTAATTTGCTATCATGGTAAAGTGCTAACAGTTGAAAACAATATAATAATACCAGATGAAAGTACCTTTGTCAAGAGATATTTTTATTTTCATTTCAAAACTGATTTTGACTTTTGCAGATGCTGAATACCGCATCTGTTTATGTTCTCCATACAAAGACATATGTACGCAAAATTGGCCGTATTTTGCAAAATTGCGGCTTAAAACAGAAAATATCTCCGATCCGGTTGCAAGCGGCAGACAGTTTTGGTATAATAAAAAATACCACCTGCCTGTCGGGAATATGCCATGAGAAAGGAAGTGGCCGAAATGCCGATCAATATTCCAGATACACTGCCGGCAAATTCACAGCTGCGCCGGGAAAACATCTTTGTCATGAATGAGGAGCGCGCATCCCATCAGGATATTCGTCCGTTGAAAATTGCCATCCTCAATCTGATGCCCAAGAAGATTGAAACCGAGACACAGCTGCTGCGTGTGCTTTCCAACTCACCGTTGCAGGTTGATATTGAACTGATTCAGACCGAGTCCCATCGTTCCCGCAACACCTCGGAAGAGCATCTTTTCAAGTTTTATAAGACGATCTATGATATTGAAAATGAATATTTTGACGGCATGATCATCACCGGCGCGCCGGTCGAACAGATACCTTTTGAGGAGGTCGACTACTGGCCGGAACTCTGCCATATTTTTGAATGGTCCAAGACGCATGTTTATTCTACCTTCCATATCTGTTGGGGAGCGCAGGCGGGATTGTATTATCATTATGGCGTGCCGAAATACGATCTGCCCCGCAAGATGTTCGGCGTTTTTCCCCATCATGTGCTGCAGCCGTTTCATCCGTTGCTGCGAGGGTTTGATGAAGAGTTTTATGTCCCGCATTCCCGCCATACCGAATGCCGCCGGGAGGATATTCTCGCGACTGGCAAGCTGGAAATCCTCACTGAATCGCCGATTGCCGGGGTGCATATTGCGTCGTCGTTTGACGGACGGCAGTTTTTTGTCACCGGTCACAGCGAGTACGACCGGGGAACACTGGCGGCGGAATATTTCCGTGATCTGGATAAGGGGCTGCCGATCGACATACCATACCATTATTTTGACGGTGACAACCCGGAAAATGAACCCAAATTCATTTGGCGGGCACACGCGAACCTGCTGTATGTCAACTGGCTGAACTATTTTGTCTACCAGCAGACGCCGTATGACCTGAAAATGCTGGACGGCTCGGGAGAATATTGAAAAAAGACTTGATTATTTTGACAGAATGGGTATAATAAGAGAGGAAGATCGTTTCCTCATGTTGAAAGGAGTCCCGATATGACCATTACCAAAGATATGACCATCGGCCAGATTCTCGACCTTGATCCCAGCACTGCCACCTTTTTTATGCAGATGGGAATGCACTGCCTGGGCTGCCCGGCTTCGAGAGGCGAGTCGGTTGAGGATGCATGCGCTGTACATGGCGTTTCAGTTGATGAACTGCTGGACAAGCTGAACGCACATGTTGCGGGCAAATAATGGACAGTTTTTGTCGGTTTGAAAAAACAGGGCTGACCGAAAGGTTATGCCCTTTTTTCATGTTGGCAGGAGAAGACAGGAGGAAAATGAATTGATTCAGCTGGACAATAGACTTGCGCGGATGGCAGAGCTGATGACACCGGGCGGAATCGGGATTGATGTTGGCGCGGACCATGGATACCTGTCGGTCAGCCTGGTACTGTCTGGGCGTGCAAAGCGGATGCTAGCGACAGATATACGGCCGGGACCGCTTTCTTCGGCGGAGCGGTGCATCCGGGAGAATGGGCTGGAAGACCGGATTGATACGATGTTGACCGATGGGCTGACTGGAGTACCGCTGGAAGGTGCGACCGACATTTTAATTGGCGGAATGGGTGGACTGCTGATCGCTTCGATACTGGAGGCACGGTTGGATGAACTGAAAGGATTCAATCTGGTATTGCAGCCGATGACCCAGGCGGGCGCACTCCGGCAGTGGTTGTGCGAGAATGAATTTGAGATCGTATGTGAACGGTGTGCAGTTGCGGCAGGAAAAGCCTACTCGATTTTGAATGCCCGGTATGATGGAGTAAAAAGGGAATGTTCACCTCTGTTTGCTCTGGTTGGAAAGGCCGGGGAGGACAATTCAGAGGACGCATTGACCTATCTGCAAACGCTGCTTGCCCGGGAACAGAAGACGCTGGATGGGCTGATGCGTGCAGTCCACCAGGATGAAGAGAAGATCGCAGGCAGCCGGGAGTTGGTGGAAGGACTGCTGGCCCTTATAAAACAGCGTACAGAATAAGTTGGGAGGATTGAACATGACAACGGTAGGCGATATCCGCCGTCTGCTTGATCAGATGGCACCGTTTGATAGCTGCGAGAGTTTTGATAATGTGGGTATACTGATCGGAGGAGAGGATCTGCCGGTCAGCCGCTGTCTGGTCACACTGGACGTAACCCGCGAGACGGTGGAAGAAGCAGAGCAAAAGGGATGTGAAATGATTTTGTCCCATCATCCGGTGATCTTCCATCCGATGAAACGGATTCCGTTTGATTCGGTGCAGGGGATGCTGCTTGCGAAAGGGATTGCTGTGCTGTCGGCACATACCAACTTTGATAAAGCGCTGGGCGGGTTAAATGAATCACTTTCCCGGCTGCTGAGGCTGGAGAATTTTACTCCTTTGCCGGAGGACGGGTGTGCTGCAACTGCACTGCTGCCGGGTGGTCCAATGATGATGGACGATGTGGTCAATCTGGTCGCTGAGGCTTTGCAGCTGCAGGGTTTGCGTTTTTATGATGCCGGAAAACCGGTCAGGCAAGTTGTACTCTGCTGTGGAGGCGGCGGGAGCTATGTCCATGAAGCAATCCGGCTTGGGGCAGATCTGGTCATTTCCGGTGACTTCAAGCACGATCAGGTTATTGACGCGATGAATGCGGGGATTAGCTGTATTGATGCAGGACATTTTGAGACCGAGCGGCATTTTGTTCCGTTGTGCAGTGAAATGCTGGCGGAGAAATGCCCGGATGTGCAGTTTGTGATGTCCGAACAGGTACGGCCGGCATTTGTCTATCGGGTTTTTGACCATAGATGAATAGATAGATATTTGCGCATAGAATGTCGGATTTTGGGCAGTTGTCCAAAATGTATCCTGTTTTTTGTAAATAACTTGCAAATACTTTCGAAACTTGGTATGATTAGATACAGGAGGCTGTACAGCTTCCTGTATTTCTTTTTTATAAACTATGGACAAAGGAGCGTTTAAGTATGTCTGACAAGGCAACCTCTGTCAGTACCGAGAATATCTACCGGCTGG
>DVLN01000200.1 GCA_018715465.1 Candidatus Faecivivens stercorigallinarum
ACCGAAAAGGAAACATCAAATACACCCTTTTTTTCTCCGTAATCACGGGTTAATTTTTCAACGCTAATTGTACGCATATGCAGCCCTCCCAGCAATATGCTTTCTGATTACCAACATTATAGCATCGCTGACTGCGCCGGTCAACCAAGCAGCAAAAAAGGCCTGCTGCCATCTTCTCTGGCAACAGGTCCTTCATTATCAAGATCAGATCTGACGCATTGTCCCCGCGTAAGCGTCGGTTCTGGGAAGCCAGTCGAGGAATTCCTCGATGTTTTCCTCCCAGCAGCGCCATTCATGTCCATAGTCCTTTTCAAAATTGGTGGTAACGGAGATGCCGTTCTCCTCAAGGAAAGCAGCAAACGCCTTTGCACGCTCGGGTCCGTCCTTTTTGCCGGTCGAGACATAATATTTCGGGAAAGTCTTTCCTTCCGCTTTTGCCTTCTTCACCAGCTCAATCGCATCAGGCGAAACCATCTCTTTCAGTTCTTCGGCAGTATAGCTCTTGCCGTAGTTCATATCCATCCGCATCATCGGCCCAGAAAAGCTTCCGACTGCACAATACTGTTCCGGGTTGGTCAGCGAATGCAGCAGCGACCCCATGCTCCCCATCGACAGTCCTGCAATATAGGTATCTTCCCGTCTGTCAGAAACTGGGAAGTTAGCCTGAATAAATTCAGGCAGCTCCTTGGACAGAAAATCAAAATGTTTATCGCCAACATGGAACCGGTCCTTGCCGCCCGGCTGATTCATATACCCCTTATTTTCGCCCGAAATCATGACGACCGCAATCTGCCGTTCCTCAGCATACCGCTCAACGTTGGTGTACCGTCCCCATACCGAATAGTTGTTGCCAAATCCGTGCAGCAGATACAGCACCGGAAAGGGTGCTTTGTGCTTATGCGTCGGCGCGCCATTCATTCCCATAGCCTCCGGGATTGTACAGGTCGGGATGACCACATTGATGTCTACCTCTCTTCTGAGGGTATAGGAGATAAAACCAACGTGAAAAAGTGCCATAAAAAACATTCCTTTCTATCCGTGGCAAACGTTTTGTAACTAAATTATATTTCGATTATATCACATTCTCATCCATTGCTACAAGACTATTTTCTCACAATTCTATCCAGGCGGCTTTAGCTAATTAGACAAATCCCTCATCCTGTCTGACGGCAGGATGAGGGAAATTCTATTATCGTTTATTTCTTTGCGTTTTTAAGCAGATAGCGGACAATTCCGATCACCGCCAGTACCACCGCCGCCGCTGCAATCATCAGCATCACCAGCGGGACATCAATCCCCGGCCCGGAAACAATAATCGCCGTCGGGCCATCCGCTCCCCCGATGATACCGAGCGCACCATTCAGTTCCTGCTGCTGACGGATCGTCAGATAGACCAGAAATCCAACCACAGCTACCACCAGCCAGATAATCGTCCAGACAACTGTCCGGGTTTTCAGCAGCTTCTGCCGGTTAACGCCCAGTTGTTCCTCGATTCCGGCCGCGAACTGTTCCGGTGTCCCGAGACGGCTGATGACCTGCTGTTCGGTTTCGCCGTGTTCTGCTGCCGATGCAAACGCTTCTTCCAAATCACGCAGTACCGCTTTGCGTTTACTGGCCGGTAACATCAGCTGTTTTTTTACCTGTTTGATGTATCGTTCCTTCATTTTGCTCCCTCCGATTGACTGTAATCCTGAATAAATCCGTCGACGCAGACGGTATACCGCTGCCAGAACCCAATCAGTTCTCCCAATGTTTCCCGGCCCTTTTCGGTCAGGGAATAGTACTTCTTCATCCCACCGTTAGCCGCTGCCGGCGCCATTCGGCAGGCCAGCAGTCCCGCATCCTCCAGCCGATACAGAATCGGGTAGACTGTCCCTTCCTTTGCATATCCGAGGACGTCCGCACCGCGCCGGTTCAGCTCGGTGATGATCTCATAACCGTATGTCTCCTTTCGTCCAATCAGGCAGAGCAGCATCATTTCCAGCGAACCTTTCTTAAACTGCTGGGAATACTTGTTGTCCAAAGGTGAACCCCCTTTCATTTGCTACTATTTAGCATTGCTAATTAGTTTCGCTAGTATGAGTATACCCCTTTTATCCGCGTCTGTCAAGAGGGAAAAATAGAATTTCAGCAAAAGAAAAACGCCTGCGATTTTTCACAGACGTTTGATAAAGTATGTCTCCGCCAATTGCTTTGTATGGACATGACATCAACATTGTGCGTTACCCAACCCCGACGTTCTGCGCGTCGGTCAAACAGATAGGTAGTGAGTGCGAATGGTTTTGCAAAAAAACAAACGCACACCATCTGCCCGGCGTGTTCAGTCCGGTTGTTTCTATCACGACCGAGCGGATTGCGAAGCAGGAGCGATCGCCGCGATTAAGTCCGCCCGGACACCGGGCTTAGATGTCGTTGCGGATGAGGTCTTCGTAGGACTGGCCTTTGACGATCAGGCGGTCTTCCCCGTTCTGAACCATGACGACAGGCGGAATCGGGTTGCGGTTATAGCAGGAGGCCATCGAATAGTTATACGCGCCGGTCGAAAGAACCGCCATGATGTCCCCGGCTTTCACAGACGGCAGCGAAACATTTTCCCCGAGCAGGTCGCCCGATTCGCAGCACTTGCCCGCAACCGTCACAACCGTATCCGCCTCATCAGCAGCACGGTTCGCAAGCAGAAAATCATACTTGGACTGATACAAAATATAACGCGGGTTATCGCCCATGCCGCCGTCAACCGAAACATACGTCCGAATACCGGGAATCTCCTTGACAGCGCCGATAGTGTACAGCGTGGTACCAGCTTCACCGACAATGCTCCGTCCGGGTTCCATCAGGATAAACGGAACGCTAACATCGAGTTCAGCCGCCTTCTTATGGATAGCCGCAGAGACAGCCTCCATATACTCTGCATACGGAACCGGGTCGTCATCCTCAGTATACCGGATACCATAACCACCGCCCAGATCAAGTTCCTCGATCTGGTAGCCGGTTTCAGACTTGATATCCGCGATAAAGTCCATCATCACTTCAGCTGCCTTGACAAACGGAGTGACCTCGTGAATCTGAGAACCGATATGGCAATCCACGCCCAACAGACGCACAGAAGGCGTTTCAATCGCCTTTTTCACCGCCGCCATCGCTTCGCCTGTTTCCAGCGCAAATCCAAACTTGGAGTCGATCTGGCCGGTCATAATAAACTGATGGGTATGGGCATCAATACCGGGTTTTACTCTCAGCTGAACATTGGCGGTGTAATCCAGTTCATCCGCAAAACGGCTGATCCGTTCCAGTTCTTCCATATTGTCCACGACAATACGGCCGACACGGTTATACAGAGCCATTTTGATTTCAGCGTCCGACTTGTTGTTGCCATGGAAACAAATCCGCTCCATCGGGAAACCGACCGACAGCGCTGTGTACAGTTCGCCGCCCGAAACGACGTCCGCACCCAGTCCCTCTTCTTCAGCGATCCGGTACATTTCCTTGCAGGAAAACGCTTTAGAGGCATAGCAGATCATGCCGTTTCCGTCATAAAAGCGGTCGATCGAATTACGATAGGCACGCATCGCGCCGCGAACGGCGTCTTCATCCATGACGTACAGCGGAGTGCCGTATTTTTCAGTCAGCTTGACCGCGTCCACTCCGCCGAGCATCAAGTGGCCTTCATCATTGATCTTCACGTTTCTGTCCATTTGTGTTAATCCCTTTCCTTTTTTGATTCTGTCATATGATTGCAAACAGGGGTTCAGCGGTGCCCATGGGTTAAAGCCTACCCCCTGCTGTTTACTCATTCTTCATTGCCAAACCCGATGTATTCAACCGTGACCTCCTGGTCGCCTGGCTGCTCATCATTTTTTGGAACATCCAGAGTCTGCTGCTCCGCATCTTCCGGCGCTTCATCCGTTTCCGGCATCAGCTCCGGGTGTTCAGCGCAGAAGGCGACCAGCTGTTCCAAAATCCCACGCAATTCGTCCACCCCTTCACCGGTCTTAGATGAAAAAGGCAGGACGACGGTATCTTCCGGCAGACCAGGGATTTCATCCCCGATTGCCGCCAGCCGCTGCTGGCGTTCGGTCTTATTCAGCTTGTCCGCCTTGGTCAGCAGGAGAACAAACGGCGTACCAGTCTCAAGCAGGAAGCTGATCATCTCTTTATCCTGTGCAGACGGCGGGTGACGCATATCTACCAGCTGTACCACCATACCAAGCATCCGCTTTTCATCCTTGAGATAGCCTTCAATCAGGCCCGACCAGCGTTTTTTCTCGCTGAGTCCGACCTTAGCGTAACCATAGCCGGGCAGGTCAACCAGATGCAGCTGTCCGTCAAGGTTATAAAAGTTGATGGTGACAGTTTTTCCTGGCTCAGAGCTGACCCTTGCCAATGCCTTGCGGCCCAGCAGCCGGTTGATCAGCGACGATTTCCCGACATTTGACCGCCCGGAAAAAGCAACTTCCGGCAGATGGGAAACGGGGATCTGCTGATGCAGCCCGTATGCAGCCTCAAAAGAAACGTTATGATAATTCATGCGTATCTCCCCTTCTCCTTCCAGCTCAGCATTTCACGCCGTGCAGGTTAGATTCTGTAGGTGGGATTGTCGTCGGCAGCTCAGGCTTGGGGGTCTCGGGAGCGGGAGCAGTTGCAACCGGTTCACGACGAATCAGCACCTTATCGAGAATCTCGCTGACTCTCTTGACAGGTACGAACTGGACATGTTCCTTGACAACAGCGTCCACTTCCTCAAGGTCTTTTCTATTCTCATCCGGGATGAAGACCATCTTCATTCCCCT
The DNA here is from genome assembly GCA_018715465.1 of Candidatus Faecivivens stercorigallinarum. GTDB lineage: Bacteria > Bacillota > Clostridia > Oscillospirales > Ruminococcaceae > Faecivivens > Faecivivens stercorigallinarum. Next base: position 4,791 of record DVLN01000200.1, read on the forward strand.
GCGGTAAGCAGCCATCGACTTTTCACGCAGTCCGCCGATCGGCAGCACCCGTCCATGCAGTGTGATCTCGCCGGTCATTGCGACATCCGCGCGAACCGGCATACCAGACAGGGCCGATACCAGACAGGTCGTGATGGTGACACCGGCAGACGGGCCGTCCTTCGGGACAGCGCCTTCCGGTGCATGGATATGCAGATCATTTTTCTTGTAAAACTCGGGGTCGATACCATACCGGTCGGCCATACTGCGGACCAGGCTGACCGCGATCTGGGCAGATTCGGTCATAACATCCCCGAGCGAGCCGGTGATCTGGGTCTTGCCGCTGCCCGGCAGGACGATCGCTTCAATTTCCATCATCTCACCGCCGACCGATGTCCAGGCAAGGCCGTTGACGACGCCGACCTGATTTTCCTTCTGGGCGGCAAGGTCGGCATAGCGCGGGATACCCAGCAGCGAAGCGATATTTTTGGGGGTGACGGCAACGGATTCCGCCTCTCCCGACACAATGCTCTTAGCCGCTTTCCGGCAGAGGGACGCCAGCTCCCGTTCCAGCTGACGGACGCCCGCTTCACGGGTATAGCCGTCGATCAGCTCATAAAGAGCGGCCTTGTTGATTTTAAGCTGGGTGGAAGTCAGGCCGTGTTTTTTCAGCTGTTTGGGCAGCAGGTGTTTACGGGCAATATGCCATTTTTCCTCGCGGGTATAGCTGCTCATTTCGATCAGTTCCATACGGTCGAGCAGCGGCTGGGGAATCATACTGGTATTGTTTGCGGTCGTGATGAACAATACATCCGACAGGTCGAACGGCACTTCCAGATAATGGTCGCGGAAGTTTGCGTTCTGTTCCGGGTCGAGTACTTCCAGCATTGCAGAACTGGGGTCGCCCTTATAATCGGCGCTCATCTTGTCGATCTCATCCAGCAGAATCAGCGGGTTACGGGTACCGGCCTGACGAATTGCGTCGATAATCCGGCCGGGCATTGACCCGAGATAGGTCTTGCGGTGACCGCGGATTTCCGCTTCATCCTTGACACCGCCCAGCGAAATGCGGACATACTGGCGACCCAGTGCCTCCGCAACCGAGCGGGCAATCGACGTCTTACCAACGCCGGGAGGGCCGGACAGGCAGAGAATCTGCCCCTTGATATCAGGTGCCATCTGACGGACAGCAATTGACTCAAGAATCCGTTTTTTAACCTTTTCCATTCCGTAATGATCGCGGTTGAGCACCTTTTCAGCACGGCCAATGTCGTTATGTTCTTCGCTGACCTTATCCCAGGGCAGTTCGGTGACCGTCTCGAGGTAGGTACGGATGACCTGGCCTTCCTGCGACTGGGGCGGGGTACGATAAAGCCGTTCGCATTCCCGCAGCAGCTTTTCACGGGCAGAATCGGTGATATGCTGGATGCCCTGTATCGTCTCGGTAAAGAACATCGAGTCTTCCATCGGGGAGTCGCCTTCGCCGAGTTCCTCCGAAATCACCCTCATCTGTTCGCGGAGAAAATAATCCCGCTGGTTTTTATCCATCGACTCTTTGACCTGGTCGTAGATTTCCTTCTCCCAGCCCATGACCGAAACTTCGCGGTTGATAATACCGACCAGCATCCCGACCCTTGTTGCGAGGTCAGGTTCTTCCAGCAGCGACTGTTTGTCCTCGACCTGCAAAAACAGGCTCTGGACAATCTTATTGTACATTCCCTTGACCGTCTTCTGAGACAGGACCGCGGTCACAATCTCATCCGGCATTTTGGGAACCATCTCGGCATAATCGTCAAAGCTGTGAACCAGCGCACGCATCATGCCTTCCTGCTTATCCTCCGATGCGTCCAGTTCATCATGGTCATAAAGCCGCCGAATCTGGGCAGTATAAAATTCACCGGAAAGATCATACGAAATGGCCTCAGCCTTATACAGGCCCTCGACCATAATCCGAATTGAATCCTTGCCGTTGTTGAGCAGCTGCACAATCCGGGCGACAACGCCGACTGTATAAATATCCTCTGCTTCCGGGCTTTCTACAGTAAAATCTTTCTGTGCCGCCAGGAAAATCCGCTTGTCCTGGGACATTGCTTCCCGGATGGCGTGAACCGACTGTTCCCTGCCAACATCAAAATGCAGCGTCATCGACGGGAACATGACAATTCCACGCATTGCAAGTGCCGGGAGTATTGCCATC
>DVLN01000201.1 GCA_018715465.1 Candidatus Faecivivens stercorigallinarum
TGGTACTGGTTATATCAGCAGGGCAACCGGATGAAACGACTGGCCGACTGCAACAATGTGCCCTGTGATGAAAATGGAACGGCTTATCTGTTATGGGCGATTATTGGCAGTCTGCTTTGCGGAATCGGGACACTGATCGCACATTTTCTGATGATCCGCAACTTCAATAATCTGGCAACTGCGTATAACAGCCATTTCCATTCTTGAATATTGCGTAATGAAAAACCAGCGTTTCCTGTCATGAACGGGAGACGCTGGTTAAATTTTTGCCATTATTTACCGACCAGGCGGCTTCCGTCCCATCGGCAGGCAGAAAGATCGACTCGGCCGTCCGGCAGAAAGGGGATGCCTTCCTGCTCCAGCATCATTCTGCGGAGTGGCTGATATTCGCCGCCGGTGATCGAGCCGTCCGCCATCACCACCCGCTGCCAGGGAAGGTCGTCCGGGCAGTGCCGCATCGCCCATCCGACCTGTCGGGCTCCGCGGGGACGGCCCAGCATCCAGGCAAGCTGTCCGTATGTTGCAACGCGTCCTGGAGGAATCTGGGCGACCAAATGATACACCTGCTGATAAAATCCGTCCATTTCTCAGCTCTCCTTGTTTTGCAGGTAGGGAAGAATAGCAGCCCATTCTTTTTTCAGCCGCTCAAAGTTCCATGCAGCATTTGCAGGGCTGGTGGAAGGCATCCGAAAGGAGGGAATTTCCAGCGGCGGACAGTAACGCGCAAACAGCTGCGCAGCTTTTGCGCCGTTGAAAAAGACCGCCTGAATCTTCGAATCCGCGACCAACGGCCCGATTTGGTTGATTACCGGATTGCGGATGGATGCATCGGAAGCACCCTTGATCTCGCAGCTGTCCAGTACATCCCACAAAGCGATCCGGCTGCCGGTCAGCAGCGCTTTTTTCTCGTCAACTGAATGTGGAACAGGCTGTCCGAGCAGTTCGGCAATCACAGGCCAGAAACGATTTCTGGGATGTCCATAGTAAAATCCGCTTTCAAACGAAAGAGGCGAAGGGTAGCTCCCCAGAATCAGGATACGGGAATTCGGCCGGACCAGCGGGGCAAAACAGTGCATTTCGGTCATCCTTTCGGCATCAGGTTGATTTATTTACAGTATAACACAACCCGGTGATGGTTGCAATCTGTTCAGACCTGCCAATTTTCTGCGCGGGTGATTGACGTGCCGGTCAGATCGGAGTATAATAAGACAGGTAATCTGTTGACAACAGATTGGCCCGGACAGAGAAAGATGAGAGGAAGACAACTGTAATGAAATATAATCTGCTTGCGCTCGATATCGACGGTACCCTCACCAATTCCCAGAAAAAAATAACGCCCAAGACCTATCAGACACTGATGGAAGCCCAGAAAAAGGGACTGCGGCTGATTCTTGCTTCTGGCCGTCCGACAGATGGCGTCCGTCCGCTCGCGCGGGAACTGGAGATGGAAAAATACGGCGGTTTTATCCTGTCGTACAATGGTGCACGGGTGATTGACCTGTCGAATGAACAGGTGGTCTACGAAAAAACGTTGGCACCCGAGATCATTCCAGTCATCGGAAATCTTGCACGTCAGTATAAAATCGGTGTGCTGACCTATGTGGATGGGGCGGTCATCACGGAGACACCGGAAGACCCGTATATCCAGCTGGAAGCCAAAATCAACGGACTGCCACTGCGGGCAGTCGAGGATTTCGCTGCTGCTGTTACCGAAAAGGAACCGAAATGCCTGATGACTGGTGATGGGGAATACATGGGTAAAATTGAACCGGAAATCGCCGCCGCTCTTGGGCAGCTGAGCGTCTATCGCTCCGAAGCGTATTTTATTGAGATCATGCCTGAAAATATAGACAAGGCTGTTTCGCTTGGCAAACTGTGTGAATATGTCGGAGTGACGAGAGAAAAGCTCGCAGCCTGCGGTGATGGATACAACGATATCCCGATGATTCAATATGCTGGTCTGGGTATCGCGATGGCAAATGCCAAGGATCCGGTCAAGCAAGCAGCTGATGTCATTACCCTGTCAAATGATGAGGATGGAATTGCCGCGGCACTGGAAAAATATTTTGAACTGTAAGCAGATAATCGGATAAAAATAGTAAGCTGGGAGCTGTCACGAAACACAGCTCCCAGCTTTTCCCTGTATGGCTCTCTGAAAAAAGCGCATACTTATTTTGCAGCGTAAGGAGGTGCCTATGTACAGAGGAAAGGTAGTTATCGCGGGTGTCGATACTTCACGTCTGCCGGTGATGCGGGAAGAAGAGAAAACCCGTCTGCTCCATCAGATGCGGGATGGGACCCCGCAGCAGAAAAAGACCGCCCGCGACCGTCTGGTCAGCGGCAATCTCAGGCTGGTACTCAGTGTTGTACAGCGCTTTGCGGGCCGGGGAGAGAATCTGGATGATCTGTTCCAGGTCGGGTGTATCGGTCTGATTAAGGCGATCGACCATTTTGACCTGAATCAGGAGGTGCGTTTTTCGACTTATGCCGTCCCAATGATCATTGGGGAGGTACGGCGGTTTTTGCGGGATTATGCGCCAGTTCGTGTCAGCCGGTCGCTGAAAGACCTGGCTTATCAATCTATGCAGGCCAAAGAACGGTTGACCGGTTCACTTGGCCGGGAACCGACGATTATGGAATTGTCCAATGCCCTTCGTCTTCCGAAGAGCGAAGTAGTGCTGGCGTTAGAGTCGATTGTCGACCCGGTTTCTCTATATGAACCGGTTTATTCTGACGGCGGGGAGCCGATCTGCGTGATGGATCAGATCGCGGGCGGAAGCGACGACGGCGACTGGATTGATGAAATGACCATCCGGGACGCGCTCAGCGGATTGTCTGAGCGGGAAAAACGGATTATCGGGATGCGTTTTTTTGAAGGCAAGACCCAGACGGAAGTCTCCAGCGCAATCGGGATTTCCCAGGCGCAGGTTTCCCGGCTGGAAAAAGGCGCGCTCCATAAAGTGCAGGCTAGCCTGCAAGGATAAAAATAAACGACCCGCTGCTTTCAAGGCGGGTCGCTGTATTGTATATTGACTAGAACGATTCAGCGGCTGAACTGACGGATATTATCCCGGACTGCGGACAAAAATCGCTGTTCATATCCATTCAGGACATGTCCGACCGGATAGACGACAACATCGCGGCAAATATTGACCCGAGTCAGACAAGGGATCTGGACCAGCTGCTGCTGATCGAGGATCGTCTGAGGGACGGGGGAAGCCCACATAAAACTGGACGGGATATTTTGCAGCAATTCAAACTGACTGCCACGTTCATAAACATAAATCCGTTTGGCTGGTTTGGGCATCCGTGCCTGCGGGGAAAATTCGGACAACGCGATCGGTGATTCCCGGTTGTCCCCCTGAACAATCTCAATGCAGCCGGAAAGCATATGGTAGGGGATTTCTTTCAGTCCGGCGAGCGGGTGATCTCTGGACATCAGAATTTTCATTTCATATTCCCACAGCAGTTCGGAATGCAGTTTATGGCTGGCAATTGAGGAGACAAAGTATTTTTCATTCATCAGCTGATAGCGGACGATCCCGATATCCAGCTCTTCTTCTGCAAAAGAACGCAGAATTCCCAGCGGATCATGTTCGTGGTATTCAATTGAAATCTGTTCTTCATCGGTCAGACTGCTGACAAACCGGGTGAACGCATCGCCGATATACGTTGCGCGCGGAACGCCGATTCGCATTTCCAAGCGACCATTCTGATAAGAGTGATACAGCGTCTCCAGCTCGTCGATCTGAGAAAGGATTGTCGAGGCATACGCCAGAAACTCAGCACCTTTTCGGGTGACCTCGACACCTTTGGCAGTTCGGTTGAAGATGGTGATACCGATGTCCTGTTCCAACTGCCGGATGGCCTTGCTCAGGTTAGGCTGCCCCATATACAGATTCTGTGCGGCACGGGTAATCGAGCCTGTTTTTTCAACTTCAACTGCATAGCGCAGATACTGGGTATTCAAAAAAAGGTCCTCCCTCGAAATGAATTTGCGGCATCAATTGCAAGTTCTGCTGATTCAAGCCTATATAACTTTATTATACACATCAAACGCCATTTTTTCAACCGCTTTACATCAGTTTTTGCATGTCACTTGTCTGCTGCCCTGTCTGTATGGTATACTGTATCCAGAAAGGAAGGGATTGCGTTATGTGGACAACCATCTATTCCGGCAGCAGTGAAAAAGTTCAGCGACAGATCTCAGTGATTCTGCACAAATCGGGAATTCCGTATCAACTTTCAGGCGCAGGGGTGCTGCTGGGCAAAGAACATGTTCGTTATCGTGTGCGGGTGCAGCGGGCAGACGTTGCTCTGGCAATTTTACAGCTGAAAAAACACCGCAGACAGCCACCAGGCGATGCTGCTAACGACTAACCAGATTCAATCCGATTGAGGAATAAGCCGGAACCAGCTTTTTTTGCATTCGATCAACCCGTCCGACCGCATTCTGCTGATTTCGGCGGAAAGGGCACTCCTTTCAACGCCAAGAAAATCTGCCAGTCCCTGTCGGTCATATGGTATAGAGAAGGAATCATTACCAGCCTGCCGGGCTTCCTGCAGCAGATACTGCATCAGCTTGTCACGGGTAGAACGGCGGGAGAGAATCTCCAGTTTCTGACTGAGCAACAGGTTTTTCCGTGCAACAATCTGCAATAGATTATAGATGATTTTATTATGAAAGGTACAGCTGTTTTTACACAGCGTCAATACCTTCCGGCAGTCCGCCAGCATGATTTCACTATCGGTGGCTGCGACGACATCGACGAGCATTTCTGTACCTGCACAGGCGAATGCCTCACCGAACAGCTGGGAAGGCTCTGCACGTCCGATGATTGAACGGTTGCCGAAGTAGTCTTCCCGGATAATCTGTACCCAGCCGGACAGTACAATACCGATTTCCGCGGCTGGCTGACCCTCTTGAAAGATCAGCTGGCCACGGGAAACATGGATCATGCGTGCCTGCAAACAGTTGAGAACAGCATTCAGCTCGTCCCGACTGATATCAGTGAACAATGGACAGCTTTGCAGTATTTTCAGCTGTTGTGGGTCCATCTGACCACCTCCAGAATTAATTTTGACATATTTTTCAGCCGACAAC
>DVLN01000202.1 GCA_018715465.1 Candidatus Faecivivens stercorigallinarum
AGAATTAAGGAGTATCGAGCCAAGTATGATATGAAACAGGAAGATTTGGCAAAGTTAGTGGGCGTTCGCAGAGAAACCATAGGGAATTTAGAAAAAGGCAGATATAATCCATCACTGGTATTAGCGTGGAATATAGCAAAAGTATTCAATGTTTCAATCGAAGATATTTTTACTGTTGAGGATTAAGTCATAAGTTGAAATAGCAAAGCCAGCCGAGCCAGTCAACGGTCAAGATGAACGGCGCATTGAAGTGACCCCAAAAAGTTAGACAAATATATCCGACTCAAACTGCTCAAGCAGCCAAAAGGGCTTGTTGTCTGTGTAAAGCGGGCGGCAGGCCCTTTAACCTTGCTTTAATTCGCCTGTTGTTGTAGTAATCAATGTAATCTATAAGCTCTTGCTTGAAGTGATCGAAAGATTCAAATTCTTGCAGATATAGGAGCTCACTCTTGAGATGTCCAAAGAAATTTTCCATGACAGCGTTATCATAACAATTCCCTTTTCGGCTCATGCTCTGACGAATGCCTTTCTCTTCCAGCATGGATACGTAGTGTTTGTGCCGATAGTGCCAGCCCTGATCGGAGTGCAGAATCAGATGGGTGTCACCCGGTATCATCTCAAAGGCCTGCTTCAACATTGTGATAACCATAGATAGGTTCGGACTATCCGAAAGGGTATACGTCACAACATCTCCGCTGCACAAGTCAAAAATTGGAGATAGATACAGCTTCTTCCCGAAGAGGCGGAATTCTGTAACGTCTGTGACCCACTTCTGGTTCGGTTTTTCCGCTGTAAACTCTCTGTTAAGCAGATTCGGTGCAGTTGTACCTTGTTCTCCCTTGTATGAACGGTACTTCTTCATCCGAACACGGCATACTAATCCCATTTCTTTCATCAACCGCTGCACTGTCTTATGATTTAGAAAAAAGCCACAGTTTCTGAGCGCCATTGTGACACGGCGATAACCATATCTTCCCTTATTCTCATGGAAGATCTTTCTGATTTCTTCCTTCTCCCGGGCGTACTTGTCCTCCTTCTGGTATTTTACATGGTAGTAGAAGGTGGATCGGGGGAGTTTGGCGATTTGAAGCAGAAGTTCCAATGGATATCTTCGCCTTAGTTCCTGGATAACCTTTACTTTTTCAGCTGGTTCTGCTTCCTTTCCATAACTAAGGCTTGCAATTTTTTTAGGTATTCATTCTCCGCTCTCAGTCGCTGGACTTCCTTTCGGCGGAAGAGGATATCGCGTATAATGAGCGGGAAATCGGTGTCCCGCCAACCATGCGGGCACTTGAAGCAAAACAGCTGCCCTTTATCCCGTATTTTGTCACCGGCTCCCACGACTGGTTCTGCTGGCAGCAGATGTTTGCCTATTTTGCGGAAGAAGTACTCTGGAAAAAGCCGGAGTAAGCTGATAAACTCGGTGGGGCCATTTTTCACAGCGCTTTATCCGCAGTGGCTGATGCGGACATCTGACACAAACAGTCAATAAACAGAAAACAAAAGCAGATCGCGTTTGCGGTCTGCTTTTTATGTTGTGGGGAAAAACCAAAGAAAATTAAAAATTAAATATCAGATCATTTCTCTGGTAAATATTGGAAATTTTAATTATTTACCGTCTTTTTCAGAAAAAGATCATCAGCATACAAAATAGAAAGATCAATATATATAAGCAGAAAATCGTATATATTTTAGACATATAATACAAAGAATTTGTCAAAATAGATGGTTTATTTCACATGATATAGGCGAATTATAGGCAATCCCGATTCATTCACAAATGGAAACCATGGAAAATAAATACTCTTGCTTTTTGCCTTGGGAGTGCTTTATAATAGCATTGCGAAATGAGATACTGTGAAAAACAGGGGTATTTGACTGCCTGTCTCTGAGAAAAAAGCGTCAATTCTTTAAACAGTATTTATGGATATTGGAAGGAGTTTATTTATGAATGATCAGAAAGATGCAATTGAAATAGACCTGTTGGCGCTTGCACAGGCGGTATGGAAGAGAATATGGCTGGTTTTGGCGTCGGTCGTCATCGGCAGCGCGGCGGCATTTGTCTTGGCGGCATTTCTGATTACACCGCTGTATCAGTCAAAATCCATGCTCTATGTCAACAACAGCTCCATCTCTGTCGGCAGCACCTCTTTCAGTATTTCAACCGGCGAGCTGTCCGCCGCCCAGAGCCTGGTCAAAACCTATATCGTCATCATGCAGAGCCGTCAGACCCTCAATGCCGTCATCGAACAGGCCGGACTGCCTTATACATATGACGAGCTGAAAGAGATGGTCTCGGCCGCGTCTGTAAACAACACCGAGATCTTTGAGATTGTCGCGACCAGTCCCGACCCCGAAGAGGCGGAACTGATCGTCAACACGATTTCGGACATCCTGCCGGACAAGATCGCCGATATCGTCGAGGGAAGTTCGGTGCGGGTAGTCGACTATGGCGTTGTCCCGGTGTATCCCGTTTCGCCCAACGTCACGCAGTTTGCCCTGGTTGGCTTTCTGCTGGGCGGGGTTGTGAGCATTGGATTGATTATCCTGCTGGAGCTGCTGAACAATGCCATCCGCTCGGAGGATTATCTGATTCAGACCTATAATCTGCCGGTGCTTGCGGTTGTGCCGGCCATGGCGGGTAAATCCCGCCGCAGAAAAGGTGCGGCGGCAAAGAACGGCTTGGCAAACGAGAGGAGAGACGCTTGATGTTTGGATTATTCAGTAAAAAACGTCAGAATGAGATCCATTCGCTGGATGAAGAACAGCAGAAAATGATCGGCGGCAACTTAAACTTTGCTTCCTCCGAAGCCTATAAGCTGCTGCGTACCAATCTGACCTTCTCTTTCACCGAAGAGGATACCAAACGGGTGATCGGCGTCACCAGCTCCCTCAAGGGCGAGGGTAAGAGTCTGACTTCCATCAACCTCGCCTATACCATCGCCGAAACCGGCAAAAAGGTCCTGTTGATGGAATGCGACCTGCGGCTGCCCAATATCGCCAAAAGACTGGAACTTGAACCGACGCCTGGCCTTTCCAATCTGCTTGTCGGCCTCAATACCGCAAGCGAGGTGGTCCAGAAAGGCGTCCTGCAAACCGACCTGGATGTCATTGTCGCCGGTGACCTGCCGCCCAATGCCTCCGAGCTGCTTGAGTCCAGCCGGATGCAGTATGCGCTTGAAAAACTGTCGGAATACTACGACTATGTGATTCTTGACCTGCCGCCGGTCACCGCGGTCGCCGATGCGCTGGTCGCCTCCAAGCTGACAAGCGGGATGGTGGTCGTCGTCCGGCAGGACTATGCAACCCGGGCGGCACTCGCCGAGACGATGCGGCAGATGCAGTACGCAAACGCAAGGGTCCTGGGCTTTGTCCTCAACGGTGTGGTCGATTCTGAACTGCCGTATCAGAAGCGGTACTATAAGTATGGCTATGAATACGGTTACGGCTACGGGGAACAGAGAAAGGATGACGGATAATGGTTGACTTTCATACCCATATCCTGCCGAAAATGGATGACGGCAGCCGCAGCAGCGAAGAATCGGTCGCAATGCTCAGGATGCTTGCCGAACAGGGAATCAAAAGGGTCGTGCTGACCCCGCACTATTACCCGGAGGCGGAATCCCCTGAGGATTTCCTGAGGAGAAGGGCGGCATCCTTTGACCGGCTGCAAAAGGCAATCGGTGAACAGCCGCTGCCTGCTCTCCACCTTGGTGCGGAGGTCCGGTATTATGATGGGTTCAGCCATACCCCGTCGCTTGCCGGGCTGATGATATCCGGCAGCAGGCTGATGCTGCTGGAAATGCCGTTTACCGGATGGGAACCGAGGATGTTCCGCGAAATCGAAAGGGCACAGCAAAACTTTGGATGCCAGATCATCCTCGCACATATCGAACGGTACCTTCGCTTTCAGAAGGATGCGCACTTCTGGGAAAATGTGCAGCAGACCGGCGCGTTGGTCCAGGCCAATGCGGAATTCTTTCTTTCGTCCATGCTGGCCAGACGCCAGGCAATCCACCTGCTGCGGCAGGGACGGGTCCATCTGCTGGGGTCTGATTGCCATGGAATACAAAAACGCCCGCCCCGCCTTGGGGAGGCAATCCATCGGATCGGTCGCTGTCTGGGTTGTGATGCGCTGGATGCAGTCGCCTGGCGCGGACAGCGATTGTTCAAATCCTATACATGAAAGGAATGTGTCAACATGAAAATCAAAAGACTTACGGCTTTGATGGCGGCACTGCTGGTTTCTGCCTGCATGGCCGCGTCGGTGTCGGCGGCAGACTTTACCCCCAGTGTCGTGGGTAAGGATGCTCCCTCCGTCGTAACGGTAACCACCTCCGACGGGAGCAGCGCCGCCGCGATTATCCGCGATGCAAACGGAAAAGAGATCGGCAGCGTAGCGCTCGGTAACCTGGTTGTTACCCCCGTTTCCAAGGCTTCCGAGGCATCTTCCCCTGAAGCGGCTGCCCGTTTGCAGGAGGCTTACAAGCAGGTTCAGGCTGCAAAGACGCTGACCGACCTGGCCCCTGAGATCGGCACCATCCTGATGCAGATGCCCGGCGATCTGTCGGCAGACAAGCTGGTCGTCCGCGACCTGTTTGACGTCTCGGTCGATGAAGAAACCCAGGCGCTGCTGGATGCCGGCAACTCGATCACCGTCAGCATGGAGGCAAATATTGCCGAAGGCAAGGCACTGGTTGTATTGCAGTTTGTCGACGGCACCTGGACGGTGATTGACCCGGAAAATGTCGTCATCAACGCTGACGGCACCGTCTCGATCACATTGGATACCGCCGGTACCCTCGCTTTCGCGACTGAAAACGACGCAGAGGATGCAAGCGCTGACGGCGTTGGCTACCTCTTCCCGTCCGATAGTGAAGGCGGCAGCAATGGCTACACCGTTTCGACCACTGCCAGTGAACCTGCCGCGCAGGAGAATGCACAGTGGCCCTACCTGCTGGGTGCAGGCACTGCCGTACTGGTTGCGGCCGGCGCGGCTTCCGCACTGCTGATGAAAAAAGACCGCTGATTATTGAGGTGATACGTAAATGCCACGGTTTCAGGTGAGCAAAAACCATTTGCAAAAGCTCTTGATTCTGGTGTTGGCATTGGCCTGCTTTGGTGGGATTTTCAGCCTGATGGGGCTGTGGGAATCCCACCGGCAGCGGCAGGCTTCCTTGCAGCAACAACAGGTCGATGAGACTGCCCGCCGCCGGAGGGAAGGCTGGGTCCAGTTCGAGGGGGAATGGTATTCCCCGCGGCAGGAAATCGAGACCCTTCTGGTGATCGGTGTGGACCAGCTGGAACCGTTTGCGGATTCCGGCAGCTACAACAACAACGGACAGGCTGACTTTTTCATGCTGGCGGTGTTTGACCGCAGGCAGGAAAATATGACCGTCCTGCATATCAACCGGGATACGATGACACAGATTCCCGTCCTCGGCGTGACCGGCCAGCAGGCCGGAACCATCACCGGCCAGCTCGCCCTCGCCCATACCTACGGCAGCGGCCTGGAGGACAGCTGTGAAAATACGGTGGACGCCGTCTCGATGCTGCTCGGCGGGGTGGAGATTGACCACTATCTCGCGATGACGATGAGCGCGGTCCCGCTGATCAATGATCTGGTGGGCGGGGTGCCGGTCACCGTCCTGGATGACTTTTCCGGGATTGATGATTCCCTGATCGCCGGCGAGGAGATTACCCTCAAAGGGGAGCAGGCGCTCAACTACATCCGCGCCCGCGGCGGGATGGAAGACAGCTCCAACCTTGCCCGGATGCGCCGTCAGCAGCAGTGGTTTTCGTCGTTTATGGGCCAGCTCGATCTGCTGGACCCGTCATGGGTGCCGTCAAAGGCAGAGCTGGAGGCGCTTTCCGGCAACATCATTTCCGACTGCACCATCAACAAACTGCGTGATCTTGCCGGTCAGTATGCCGGTTACCAGCTGCTGGAATTGCAGCAGGTAGCGGGCGAGGCAAAAGAAGGAACCGAGTATCTGGAATACTACCCCGATCTCCCAGCCTTGCAGTCACAGGTTTTGCAGCTGTTTTATCAGAAGGAGAACGCATAAATCACCATGGATATCAGGGGGGACCGTTTTGATCGGCTGATTGGAAGGGCCCCTCTTTTTTGCTGCCTGGCAGATTGTGACAGCTGAGGGAGGGCTTCCCATCAGCAGGATTTTTGAGAAGGAGAGTGTCATGGACGTCAAAAAAAGCAGATGGAAAATCGAACACTGGCATGCGGTCAATGTCTTTTTGGTCGGCTATGACATCTTTTCGGTCATTGTCGCCTATCTGGCCGCCCTCTGGCTGCGGTTTGACTGCCAGATGAGCCAGATCCCGGCTTCGTATATCGACGGTTATGTCCGGTCGGCCTGTTTTTATGCCGCCTTCTGCGTTCTGGTGTACTGGGGGCTGCGGCTGTACAGGAGCATCTGGCGGTTTGCCAGCTTCAGCGAGCTGAAACGGGTGGCGCTGGCGTCGCTGGTGACGCTGATCTGCTACGCGGGGGTGATGACGGCGTTTGTCTGCCGGATGCCGGTTTCCTACTACCTGTTCGGCATTGTCATCCAGTTCTGGATGACGCTGGGCATCCGGTTCGCCTACCGGTTTGTCCTGCTGTCCCGCAAGCGCGCCGCCGGTGAAACGCCTGAAATTCGGGTCATGCTGATCGGTGCAGGAACCGCCGGGCAGATGATCCTACGGGATATCCGGCATGCCCGGACGGTCAACGAAAAGGTGTACTGCCTGATCGACGACAACCCCAACAAATGGGGACGGTATATCGACGGGGTGCCGGTGTATGGCGGCCGGGAACGGATTATGGAAGCGGTCGAAAGGTTTGCAATCGAAAAAATCTATATCACCATCCCAAGCGCAAAACCGGAGGATAAACGGGATATTTTGCAGGTTTGCAGCGAGACCCCCTGTAAAATCATGAACCTGCCGGGTATCTCCCAGATTCGGACCGGCGCGGTCTGCGTCAGCAAAATGCAGCCGGTTCAGCTGGAAGACCTGCTGGGCCGCGACCCGATTGAGCCGGATATGACCGATGTGTTCGGCTATCTCGCGGGTAAAACCGTGCTGGTGACGGGGGTGGGGTCGATCGGCTCCGAACTCGCCAGGCAGGTCGCAAGGCAAGTTGCGAGGCAACATGCCTGGCAACATGCCGGACAACATGCCGGACAACATGCCGGGCAACATGCCGGGCAAATCGCTGCTTCGCGGCCGGGGCGGCTGGTTTTGCTGGATATCTATGAAAACAATGTCTATGATATCCAGCAGGAACTGAAAAAACAGTTCCCGCAGCTTCAGCTGGACGTCGTGATCGCTTCGGTACGGGACAGCCGGGCGATCTTCAAGGTCTTTGAGACCTTCCGCCCGGATATCGTCTACCATGCCGCCGCCCATAAACATGTCCCGCTGATGGAGGACAGCCCCTGCGAGGCAATCAAAAACAATGTGCTGGGGACCTATAAGACGGCGTTTGCCGCGATGGTGCACGGGTGCAGCCGGTTTGTGCTGATCAGCACCGACAAGGCGGTCAACCCGACCAACGTGATGGGCGCATCCAAGCGGCTGTGTGAAATGGTCATCCAGGCGTTTGACGCCCGGGTCAAGGCGGGTAAGGCGGATACAATCCCCCAGCTGTTCACCCATCCGGCCGAAAAGGGGATGGCGTCAGAAGAATTAGACCAGGCACTCCGAACGGCAAAAACAGAGTTTGTCGCGGTGCGGTTTGGCAATGTGCTGGGCAGCAACGGTTCGGTCATCCCGCTGTTTAAACGGCAGATCGAGGCGGGCGGCCCGGTCACGGTCACCCACCCGGACATCATCCGCTACTTTATGACCATCCCCGAGGCGGTCAAGCTGGTATTGCTGGCCGGTACCCATGCAAAGGGCGGGGAAATCTTTGTGCTGGATATGGGGGAACCGGTGCGGATTGACACGCTGGCCAGAAACCTGATCCGCCTCTCCGGCTATCAGCCCGACAGCGAAATCCCGATCGTCTACAGCGGTCTGCGCAAAGGCGAAAAACTGTATGAGGAAAAGCTGATGGCGGAGGAAGGGCTGAAAAAGACCGGTAATGACCTCATCCATATCGGCTGCCCGATTCCGTTTGATATCGAGGTCTTTTTGCAGCAGCTGCAAGGGCTGATGCGGGCGGCGTATCAGAATAAGGAGGATATCATCCCCCGGCTGCAAAAGATCGTCACAACCTACCGCCCTCAAAGAGGGCAGCAGCCTTTGGATTGATAAATCAATCATTCAGAAAGGAAGGAACCCATGAAAATCCCATTTTCACCGCCGGATATGACCGAACGGGAAATACAGGGCGCGGTGGACGCGATCCGCTCCGGCTGGATTACCACCGGCCCCAAAACCAAACAGCTGGAACGCCGCATCGCCGGCTATTGCGGGGTGGACACCGCCGTCTGCCTCAATTCCCAGACGGCCTGTGCCGAAATGGCACTGCGGCTGCTCGGGATTGGGGCGCAAAACGGCGGAAGCGCGCTGGACGAGGTGATCGTCCCGGCCTATACCTATACCGCGACCGCTTCGGTCGTCTGCCATGCCGGGGCAAGGCTGGTGCTGATCGACTGCCGGAAGGACTCCCTCGAGATGGACTATGACGCGGTCGAAAAGGCGGTTTCCCCCCGCACCAAGGCGATTATACCGGTCGACCTTGGGGGTGTGCCCTGCGACTATGACCGGCTGTTCTCGATTGTCGAAGAGAAAAAAAGGCTGTTCACCCCCGAAAGCGAGCTGCAAAAAACGCTTGGCCGGGTCGCTGTCTGTACCGACGCCGCCCATGCGTTTGGCGCAAAGTGGCGGGGCCGGATGGTCGGCAGCATCGGGGATATGTCCAGCTTCTCTTTCCACGCGGTCAAAAACCTGACGACCGCCGAAGGGGGCGCGCTGACCTGGAACATCCCGGGCGCCGACAGCGGGGAACTCTACCGGATGGCACAGCTGTACAGCCTGCACGGCCAGTCAAAGGACGCGCTCGCGAAAACACAGGCGGGCGGATGGGAATATGACGTGCTTGGGCCGTGGTACAAATGCAATATGACCGATATCATGGCCGGGATTGGCCTTTCCCAGCTGGACAGGTACGGGGATATCCTTGAGAGGCGGCGGGAGATCATCGGGCGGTATGACGCTGCCTTCCGGCCGCTCGGGGTCTCGGTCCTGCCCCATTACACCGGGGGGCATACCTCTTCCGGCCATCTCTATATCACCAGAATCCCCGGCATCGGGGCCGGGCAGCGGCAGCAGATCATCGAACAGATGGCGCAGGCGGGTATTGCAACCAATGTCCACTATAAGCCGCTGCCGATGCTGACCGCCTACAAGCGGATGGGGTTTGACATCCGGGAGTTTCCCAACGCCTACCGCCAGTTTGAAAACGAGATCACCCTGCCGCTGCACACCCGGCTGACCGATGCGGAGGTCGGGTATGTGATCGACCGCTTTTCCGACTGTGTCCGCAGGATATGATACCGATCAAGGAGATGGGATGCTATGAAAAAGGTTTTGATTTTGGGGGTTGCCGCCGTCCAGATGGACGCGATTGCACAGCTCAACCGGATGGGGTGCGAGACCTGGGCCGCCGCGATGGCGATGGACGGCCCGGGGGCAAGGATTGCGCGGCATTTTGACCAGATCAATATTCTGGATGAACCAAAGCTGCAGGCGCATATCCTCCGCCATCAGATCGACGCGGTCTATTCCACCGGCTCCGACCTCGCAATGCCGGTCGCCTGCCGCCTGAGCGAAAAGCTGGGGCTGCCGCACTTCGTCTCCTCCGAGACCGCCGATATCTGCAACCATAAAGACCGGATGCGGGAAAGGCTGACCAGAGAATGCAGCGGGAATATCCCCTATCAGGTCATGGATTCGGTCCAGCAGGCCACCGTCGGGTTCCCTTCCATCCTCAAGCCCTCTGATTCCCAGGGCCAGCGGGGAATTTACCTGGTCGGCAGCCAGCAGCAGCTGGAAAGCCGGTTTGCATCCGCCCGGCAGTTTTCCAGAGACGGCAGGGTCATCGTCGAAAGGTATATCGACGGCCCGGAAATCTCGGTCAACGGCTATCTGGTCGATGGCAGGCTCCGGTTTCTGGCTGCTTCCGATCGGGTGACCTGGCCGGAATATACCGGGCTGATTCACCGGCATGTCGTCCCCGCCCGTGCGGTGGGGAGGGCGGAGGACAGCCGTCTGCGGGATACCGTGCTGGACGCCTGCCGCCGGGTCGGGATTCAAAACGGCCCGGTGTACTTCCAGATCAAGCTGGAAAAGGGGCATCCCTATATCATCGAGATGACCCCCCGGCTGGACGGCTGCCATATGTGGAATGTCCTGCAAAAGGCGGCAGGGGTCAATCTGATGAAACTTGTGTTTGAACATCTGCTTTTCGGCAGGGTGGATGAGCTGCAAAAGCTGCGGGCCGTCCGGCCGATGGAGCTGGTCTTCTGGTGCCAGAAACCCGGTTCCCAGATGGAGCGGGGGGTGTTCAAACTGCCCCGGGACGCTGTCGAACATTTTTATTATTATCAGAATGGCGAATATGTCCGGCCGGTCAATGGTAAATTTGACAAGGTCGGGTATTATATCCGAAAGCTGTGATGGAGGGAATGGAAAGGATGGTTGGAATGCGGGTTGCTGTCACCGGCGCGGCCGGGCTGGTCGGGCGCAAAACCGTGGAAGCACTAAAGCGGGCCGGATGGGAAGTCCTGCCGCTGTCCCGGGCCGCGCGGCCGGGCTATCTGACGACCGACTACACGGTCAATAGCCTTGCCGCCATCTTTGCCGGGGCCGACGCGGTCGTCCATCTGGCGGCGGAGCGGGGCGGGGAGGGCTGCCTTTATCAAAACCAGCAGCTGACTGAAAATGTCCTGCTGGCGATGAAGCAGAGTGACAGGTGCAGGCGGATTGTCTATCTGTCGTCCATCTCGGTCTATTCGGGGGAGGAAACCCTCCCCTGGAGCGAACAGACGCTGCCCCGGCCGGAAGGGGAATACGGGCTGAGCAAGCTGGCGGGGGAACATCTCTGCGCGATCTATCAAAAGGCCGGTATCCGGTATACCGTCCTGCGCTGTGCACATATCCTCGGGATTGAGGACAGAGGGTATATGCTCTCCCGGTTCTTCGACGGCGCCTTCCGCCGCCAGGCCATCTGCGTGACCGGAAAAAGCGTCGCCCGGCGGGAGTTTATCTATGTCAAAGACGCCGCCGGGGGCATCCTCTGGGCGCTGGGGTCGGAAGAGAGCGTCGGGCAGACCTTCAACCTCGGCTATGGGAAGGGGTACACCAACCTGCAAATCGCCGGGATGGTCAACCGGGCGTTTGGCAATGAAGGGAACCTTCGGTACATTGCCGAACGGGAGGAAGGCATCCGGTCTTCCTATACCGATGTGCGCAAAATAACAAAAGCCGGTTTCCGCCCGGCGTTTACAATCGAAACAGCCATGCAGGACCTTTTCCGGGAATATTGCCGGCTGAAACGGGAATCGTGAAAAAATGGGAATGCTGTATGACAGGCAAAGGAGGTGTGACGGATGTATCAGAAGGGAATCAAAAGGGCACTGGATTTTATCATCGCGCTGGCTGCACTGCCGCTGGCCGCCCTGATTGCCATTCCGGTGTCCATTGCGATCAGGATGGAGGACGGGGGAAGTGTCTTTTACCGCAGCGAGCGTTACGGGCTGGGGATGCAAAAGTTTTGGATGCTCAAATTCAGGACGATGAAGATGGACGCGCCGGATATCCGAAACAGCGACGGTACCACCTTCAATTCCCCCGCCGACCCCAGGCTCACCCGAACCGGCGGCTTTCTCCGCAAGACCAGCATCGACGAGCTGCCCCAGCTGATCAATGTGCTGAGAGGGGAGATGAGCCTTGTCGGGCCCCGCCCCAGCCCGATGGGCAACGAGGCGACCTATACCGGCGGGGTGCGGAAAAAGTTTGCGGTCCGCCCCGGCATCACCGGGTACAACCAGGCACTGCTCCGCAACAGCGCGTCGCTGGAGGAAAGGTACCGGAATGACCTGTACTATGTGGAGCATGTGTCTTTCCGGTTGGACGCAAAGATCTTGCTGCTGACGGCCAAGGGGGTTCTGTTCCGGCAGAATGTCTATCGCAAGCCGGAAGCGGAGACAGGTTTTGACGATTCGGGACGGAGGTTTTGAGGATGGATGGGCGGCTGCTGATCCTGCTGACAAATTATTACCCCTTTCACACCGGGGAAGAATATCTGGAAAGGGAGATCGGGATTGCCTGCCAGGCGTTTGACCGGGTTTTGGTGATCCCGACGATGGCCGGGCTGCCGATGCGCCAGACCCGCCCGGTTCCCCCGAATGCTGAGGTGCTGCGGCTGGATGTCGACTGTTCGGCTATCGGAAAGGCCGGGATGGTCCTCCGCCAGGCGGGCGGGGTGCTGGCCGGGACAGGATGGCGGGAGGTGGCCCGGCAGGAAACAGGGTGCAGCCCGGTAAAGCTCGCATACGCTTTCTATTACCGGTGCAGGACGGAAGAGGTCTTCCGCCTGATCAGCCGCCATCCGCGGTTTCGTCAGCTGGCCGGGGAATACCGGGAGAAGCTGCTGTACAGCTACTGGATGCAGGTCACGGCGAGCGTGGCGGTGCGGCTGAAGGAGCGTTTCTTTCAGGGGAAAGTAAAGGCGGTCACCCGCGGCCACCGGTATGACCTGTACGGCTATGCGGCACCCTGCGGCTTCATCCCCGACCGGCAGCGGATGCTGGAATGGATGGACGCCGTCTACCCCTGCTCCGACGATGGCGCAGGCTATCTTTGCAGCCATTTCCCGGAATACAGGGAGAAAATCTCTGTCCGGCGGCTGGGGACATCCGGCGGGCAGCCCATCCGGTGCAGCAGGGAACCTGCATTCCAGCTGGTGTCCTGTTCGGTTGTCCGAAAGGTCAAGCGGCTGGACAGGATCATCGGAGTGGTGGCGGCCTTGCTGGCGGACGGATACCCGGTCCGCTGGACCCATCTCGGCGGCGGGCCGGAGCTGCAAGCGGTCAGAAAGCTGGCCGGACGCAGATTGCCGGAGGGATGCTATTCCTTTGCGGGGCAGATGTCCAACGCGGAGGTATTCGGATGGTATCAAAGCCACCCGGTCTCCTGCCTGATCAACCTGTCCGACTCGGAAGGGGTGCCCGTCTCGATCATGGAAGCGATGGGGCTGGGGATACCGGTCATCGCAACCGACGCCGGCGGCAGCGGGGAGATTGTCGCCGACGGTCAAAACGGGTACCTGGTCGGGAGGGGAATGACGGTTGAACAGATCAAAGAACGGGTCGAAAAGATGATCGGGATGGATGAAGCATCCTATCAGGCGTTGTGCGGACACAGCCGCCGGTTGTGGCGGGAGCGGGCCGACGCGGAAAAGCTGTATGCCGATTTTTACCGGCAGCTGCCGGGACGAGGGGAGAGGTGAAGGAATGAAGGTGATGTTTGTCATCGCAAGGATGCAGTACGGCGGGGCCGAGCGGGTGATGGCGGAGCTGGCCAACTGGTTTGCCGGGATGGGCCATCAGGTGACGCTGGTCAGCGGGTACGATTTCCCGTCGGTCTATCCGCTGGATGGGCGGGTCAAGACCCGCTGGTCGGCGGGGCACCAGGACGGGAAAACCCGCCCCGGGCGGATGATCGGGTTTATCCGCGACCTCTGCCGGATGATGGAGGAGGACAGGCCGGACGCCGTCGTCTCCTTCCTGACCGACATCAACATCATGGTGATACCGGCCTGCAAATGGATGCGGGTACCGGTCATCGTGTCCGAGCGCAACGACCCCGCCCGCAACCCTGCAAGCCGGGTTAAACGCTGGCTGCGCAGGCTGACCTATCCGTTTGCGGACGGCTTTGTCTTCCAGACCGAACAGGCCAAAAGCTGGTTTTCCAAAAGGATACAGCAAAAATCCGCCGTCATCCCCAACCCGCTGCTTGCGGCCAGCCTCCCGCCCCCATCCTGCGGCAGCGGGAAATTACCTGGGGGCGGACTGCGGGTCGTCTCGGTCGGCAGGCTGGAACCCCAGAAAAACCAGAAGCTGCTGATCAGCGGGTTTGCGGCATTTGCCAGAAACCACCCCGGCGCGGCCCTCCATATCTACGGCGAAGGGAGCCTGCGGGAACAGCTGGCGGGGCAGATTATGGCCCTCGGAATGCAAAACCGCATCTTTCTGGAGGGGACGGTCGCCGATATCCCCGCCGCAATCCATACCGCCGATATCTTTGTCCTGACCTCCGACTATGAGGGGATGCCCAATTCCCTCCTTGAAGCGATGGCCTGCGGGCTGGCCTGCATTGCGGCCGACTGCCCGTCCGGCGGCTGCAAAACATTGATCCGCCCGATGCACAACGGGATTCTGTTCCCGGTGGGGGATGAAAAGGGGCTGGTCGAGGCGCTTGAAAGGCTGGCAGCTGATGATCAGCTCCGTCAGACGCTGGCGGCAAACGCCTTGCAGGTTCGGGAAGAATACGCAGGCGATAAAATCAACCGCGCATGGATGGCATACATCCGGCGTGTAATGGAAGGTGGATAGAATGGCACTGATCATCGAGATCGCCGCGATGCTGGCGAGCGTCCCATTGTTTATCTTCGGGCTGGCACTAGGCGACTGCCTGCTGCTGCTGTGGGGGGTGCTGGCGCTGTACGCGGGGACAGCCCTTTACTGCATCCGAAACCGGAGAAGTATGAAATATGCCGTCATCTTTCTGGCTTCCTGGGGGCTGTTCATGCTGGGGCGGGTGGTCGTCCGCCTGCCGGAAGGGGTGTATCTGCTGGCCAAGTTCACCGAAGAGGAAGTTGTCCATACCTTTCAAAGCCTCTATCTTGCCCTTGCCTTTTTCCTGCTGGGGCTGGCCGCCTTCCAGAACATCCGGTTTAAGCGGCGGGAGGGAACCGCAAGCAAAACCTCCCTGGCCGACAGGGTGGACACTTCGGCCCTCGGGCTGCTGTCGGGGATTACCTTTGCGGTGACGCTGCCCTTCCGGGTCGGGGTCATCTACTATTATGTCCAGACCGCGCTGCTGACCGGCTACCGGTCGCTCTACCTGAACGGGAACGCCAACATCCCGGGGTTTATCGACGCCCTCTCGAGAATCCATGTCAGCGCACTGATCATCTACCTGATTCTCTTCCCCAAAAAGAAGCGGGCTTATCTGGTCTCCGCGATTGAACTGGCCGTGTCGGGGCTGTACCTGGCGGCGGGGAAGAGGATTGAGTTTATCCAGATCGTCGTCCTGATCTTTGTCATCCTGCTGATGCGGGACGCTTTCCAGGCAGACCCCCGCCCCTTTTTCACCGGCAAGCGGATCGCGGTGATCTGTGTGACCGGGGTCGTGCTGATCGTGCTGCTGCAATTTATCGGCTACAGCCGGTTCTCCGAGACGATGGAAAACACCGGCCTTTGGGGCATTGTCACCGACTTTCTGGACACCATCGGGTATTCGGTCGAGATCATCCCGCTGGGCAAAAGGCATACCGCCGACTTTTTCGGGAACAATACCCTTTATTTCTGGGGGCCATTTTTCAACTGGCTCAAGAGCATCACCGGCATCGGCACCCTCTATTCCGGCCAGACGCTGGAGACGGTACAATACGGCTACAGCTTCGGCGACGCGCTGACCTATTTTGAGAGCGCATACCTCTACCTGGTGCAGGGCGGGGGGCTGGGGAGCAGCTATATCGCCGAGCTGTACCATTCATACGGCTATCTGGGGATTGCGGCCTTTAATCTGCTGCTGGGGAATATGGTCAGCCGGCTGGCACCGGGGGAGGGGGATTCCTGGTTTAGCCGGTATATCAAAACCTATATCTTTATCGGCGTGATTCTGCTGCCGCGGTTCAACTGCTGGGTCTGGATGACCGACGTCATCTCCAAGGCAAACATCCTCTTCTGGGTTGCCCTCGTGATCGGAATGAAGCTGCTCAGCAGCCGCAACCGACAGGGCCGCCTGCCGGAATCAACAGATGACGCAATGGGAAAGGAGACATCCTGTCATGAAGGTCATACAGGTCATTGATACACTGAATATCGGAGGCGCGGAGACGCTGGTCAAGGACTACCTGCTGCATTTCCCGGCCGGGGTCGAGCGGTTTGTCATCTGCCTGGGGGAGCGGTGCGGGTCGTTTTATGAGACGCTGCTGGAGCGGGAGGGGATACCGGTCTATTATTGCGGCGAGGGGCTGAAGGGGAAAAAGCTCCCACCCCCGGTCAGCTATCTTATCCGGCTGCGGCGGTTCCAGTCGCTGGTCAACCGCATCCGCCCGGATGTGATACACGGCCATCTGACGGCGGTACGCTATCTCGCGGCGGCCAACGTCGGGAAAGCCCGGCTCTTTTACACCCTCCACAATGAGCTGCAAGTCCTCGCCGCCCGCACCCGCGGCTTTGACCGGTGTATCCGCCGCTGTATCCGCAAAAAAGGGATGGTTCCCATCGCGCTGCACCATAGCATGCAGGCGGCCTGCAACCGGCGGTATCAGATTCAGTCTACCGTGTACCTGCAAAACGGCATTGAGCTTGACCGTTTTTCCGCTGATACCGCAATGGACAACCCCTTCCGGCGGCAGTTTGATATCCCGCAGGAGGCGGTACTGCTCGGCAGCGTTGGCCGTCTGATGCCGGTCAAAAACCATGTCTTTCTCGTCGATATCCTGCATCAATTGCGGGCGCGGGGGATAGACGCCCATCTGGCCATCGCAGGCAAAGGCCCCGAACAGGAGGCTATCCAGAAAAGGGCGGAAGAGATGGGGGTCGCCGGTTTTCTCCGCCTGACCGGTGTGCAGAAGGATACCCCCGCCCTGTACAAAAGCCTCGACCTGTTCGTTATGCCGTCCAGATGGGAGGGGTTCCCGATCGCCCTGATCGAAGCACAGGCGGCAGGGGTGCGCTGTTTGATCTCGGACGTCATCGACGATGAGACAAAAATCCTGTCCACCACCTGGAGCTGTTCCTTGCCCCGCCCGGCCGGGGAATGGGCGGACATGGCCATCCGGCTGCTGGGGCAGCAGCCGGAGCGGGATTACAGGGAAAAGATGCAGCCGTTTGATATAAAATGGATTACCACCCGGCTGATGGAACTCTACCAGGCTCCATGACGGCGGTCGGATGTTTGGTTTGCCGAAAGGGGGCAGCTGGCGTATGGGAAAAAGCAGGGCTTCGGTCCTAAATATGGCGGTGACACTGGTCTGGCAGCTCTGTACCGTCGTCTTCGGGCTGGTCGTCCCGCGGTATTTTCTGGTCGGGTACGGCGCGGACATCCACGGGCTGACCTCCACCATCTCCAACATCCTCAGTTATGTGCTGCTGCTCAATGCCGGGCTGCTGACCGCGTCGGTACAGGCACTCTACCGGCCGCTGAGCAGCAAAAACCAGACAGAAGTCAACGCCGTCCTCAACGCGGTACAAAAATACTATACCAAAGTCGGGCTGGCCTATCTCGCCGCCACCCTCCTGTTGTCGGCAGTGCTGCCGCTGTTTATCGCGGGCGGGTGGACGGTGTCGGTGCTGATGCTGGTGATGGGGATGTCGAATATCTTTGACTCCTTTCTGGGGGCAAGGTACCGGGTGCTGATGCAGGCCGACCAGAAATACTGGCTGATCGGGCTGCTGAATATCCTGACGCTGGTCGTCCGGGGGGGTGTCCAGCTGCTGCTGATCCGGTTTCACCTGCCGGTCGTCGCTGTCCAGCTGGTGCCGGTGGGGACGACGGTGGCGGGCTGTCTGGCACTTAGGGCACTGGCCCGGCGCAGTTACCCCCGCCTTGACGGAACCGTCCCCCCCGACTACCGGGCATTAAACCAGCGGGGGGCCGCGCTCGTCCACCAGATCGCGGGGGTGGTGGTCAACAATACCGACACCATCCTGCTCTCCCTCTTTTCCGGCCTCGCGTCGGTCAGCGTCTATACCGTCTACCAGATGGTTTTCACCCACCTTTACAGCTTTGTCACCTCGGTATTCAGCACCTCGACCGTCGCCGGGTTCGGGCATCTGCTGGCGGGGAATGCCGGAAGGGAAAAGGTGCGCAAGGTGTATGACCTCTATGAAGCGGCCTTTTATTTTGTGATCTCCTGTGTGCTGGCAGCCTGCGGGGTGCTGATCGGGCCGTTTATCCGGCTGTATACAAAAGGGGTGCAGGGCGCCGCATACGACGACTTTGGGCTGGTTATCCTGTTTATGACGGTCGCCATCCTCAACAATGCCCGGGTGCCCTGCGGCATGATGATCAACGCCGCGGGCCACTACCAAAAGACACAGTACAGGGCTGTCGCCGAAGCAGTCATCAACCTGTCGGTATCCCTGCTGCTGGTCGGCAGGCTGGGGATCTATGGGGTATTGATCGGGACCGTCGTCTCCTTTTTATACAGGACAACCGATATCATCCTCTATACCAACCGCCATATCCTCGGGCGGTCCTGCTGGCGGTCGCTGCGGCGGGTGCTCTGGATGGTGCTGACGGTCGGGGTTGTCTGGAAGGCAGCCGGCGGCCTGCTGGATAGGGCGGTAAGCGGCTGGGCCCAGTGGCTGGGACTGGGGATGGTCACCTTCTGCGGAGCGGCGGTGTTTGCGGCGGTGCTCTGGCTGGCGGCTGAGAACCGGACATGCAGGGAAGCCGCCGCGCTGGTCATCCGCCGTCTGAAAAAAATAAGCTCATCATGATTTCCCCCGTCCAGAAAGGAGCATCACCCGATGAAACCAAAGACAATCCTTGTGACCGGCGCGGCCGGATTTATCGGTTCCCACCTCGTCCTGCGGCTGCTGAAAACCGACCCCGGATGCAGCATCGTCGGCATCGACAATCTGAACCCCTATTATGACGTCTCCCTCAAGGAATACCGGCTGTCGCAGATTGCCCGCCA
Source organism: Candidatus Faecivivens stercorigallinarum (assembly GCA_018715465.1). GTDB lineage: Bacteria > Bacillota > Clostridia > Oscillospirales > Ruminococcaceae > Faecivivens > Faecivivens stercorigallinarum. The sequence goes on from DVLN01000202.1 coordinate 18,887, forward strand.
GGCATCCGGTGCGGCTGACGGCAGATGGCAGTTTATCCGGGGGTCGATTGCCGACGGGGCACTGATCCGGCAGCTTTTCGCCGAGACCCGCCCGGATATCGTCGTCAACCTCGCCGCACAGGCAGGGGTGCGCTATTCGATCACCAACCCGGACGCCTATATCGAAAGCAACCTGACCGGCTTTTACAACATCCTCGAAGCCTGCCGCCATTCCTATGACGGCGGGGCGGCAGGGGTGGAGCATCTGGTCTATGCTTCCTCTTCCTCGGTCTATGGCGCCAACCGCAAGGTGCCCTATTCCACCGGTGACCCGACCGACAGCCCGGTCTCCCTCTACGCCGCCACCAAAAAGGCCAATGAACTGATGGCCCACGCCTACAGCAAGCTGTATGATATCCCGTCAACCGGCCTGCGGTTCTTTACCGTCTACGGGCCTGCCGGGCGGCCGGATATGGCCTATTTCAGCTTTACCGACCGCCTCCGCCGCGGCGAAACCATCCAGCTGTTCAACTATGGCCACTGCAAGCGGGATTTTACCTATATCGACGACGCCGTCGAAGGGGTCGTCCAGGTGATGGGCCGTCCCCCCAGGCGGCAGACCGGGCCGGATGGGCTGCCGGTCCCGCCAGCAATGGTCTACAACATCGGCAACAGCCATCCCGAAAGCCTGCTGGACTTTGTCACCATCTTGCAGCAGCAGCTGGTACAAGCCGGGGTGCTTCCGCAGGACGATGACTTTGCTTCCCATCACCAGCTCGTCCCGATGCAGCCGGGCGACCTGCCGGTCACCTTCGCCGATACCAGCGGGCTGCAAGCCGATTTCGGCTGGAAGCCGGACACCAGCCTCCGAACCGGACTGCGCCGGTTTGCCGAATGGTACCGGGACTTTTACCAGCTGTGATACCATCCCCTGGCCGCAGGGCCGCGGGATATCAGCACCTCAAGATGTCAAGGAGGGTTTCAGCATGAACAGAAAAATCGTGTAGGAGTACAATACATATTGGACAATTAACAAAAAAAGAAAGAAGAATACGGTCTCATCGGTTATAGTTAAGTTGCAACACCAACCAAATGAGAGGAGACCATATTCTTCATGAGTACTAGTATAACACAAGACATGGCCTATAGGCAATCCCTAATGAAATATGCTGAAAAATATGGAGTCAGCAGAGCTAGTAGAAAGTACAATAAAAGCAGGTCCTACATCTACTTTTGGAAGGCACGTTGGGATGGAAGTGTCGCATCCCTAGCCTGCCAGTCCCGTCGCCCTCACAGCCATCCGAATCAACATACCCAAGCAGAATTGAAGCTGATAAAGGATATGCGCCGCCGTAATCCTAACCTTGGTATGGTGGAATTCTGGCATCGATTGCGCCAAAGAGGTTACACCCGCCGCCCTGAAAGCCTTTTCCGGGTTATGCGCAAACTTGGGTTATTTCCACAGCCTAAACCAACATCAAGCTATAAGCCCAAGCCTTATGAACAGATGACCCATCCAGGAGAAAGAGTGCAAATAGACGTGAAAGTTGTTCCACGCAGCTGTATTGCAGATCCACACTTGCGCCTGTTCCAATATACTGCAATTGACGAGTTCACACGGTTGCGGTTTCTCGCTGCCTATCCAGAGCAATCCACCTATTCTTCTGCCGATTTTCTCAAAAAGATGATTGCTTGGTATGTCAAACATGGAATCAAAGTGGAATGTGTTCAAACTGATAATGGCTTTGAATTCACAAATCGCTTTTCCAATAGTAAACGAAACCTTCCCACACTTTTTGAAGCAACAGCTGCTAAACTCGGTATTCGCCATAAACTAATCCGTCCTTATACACCACGCCACAATGGCAAGGTAGAACGCAGTCACAGAGAAGATCAGAAACGTTTTTATTCCTGCCATTCATTTTTCTCACTGGACGACTTTGCAAAGCAGCTTGCAGTTCACAATCGACGTTCCAACAACTTTCCTATGAGACCTCTTCATTGGCTTTCTCCCTTGGAGTTCTCTGTCCAATATGTTTGACAAACCTACAGGTTTCAGCATGAACAGAAAAATCGCAGTCGCAGGGACCGGCTATGTCGGGCTGTCCGTCGCGACCCTATTGGCGCAGCATAACCATGTCCTGGCGGTGGACGTCCTCCCCGAAAAGGTGGATTGCATCAACCGCCGCCAGTCCCCCATCCGGGACGCCGGTATCGAACAGTTTTTCGCTGAAAAGCAGCTGGATTTGACCGCGACGCTGGACGGCGATGCCGCATACCGCCAGGCGGAATTTGTCGTCGTCGCCGCCCCCACCAACTACGACAGCAGCAGGGATTCCTTTGACACCTCTGCCGTCGAATCGGTCATCCGCCAGGTCATCCGGGTCAACCCCCAGGCGTTCATCGTCATCAAGTCGACCGTCCCGGTCGGGTATACCGCCGCTATCCGCCAGAAGACCGGCAGCGGCAACATCCTGTTCAGCCCTGAGTTCCTCCGGGAATCTAGGGCCCTGCATGACAACCTCTATCCCTCCCGGATTATCGTCTCCACCGACGGCTCCCCCCGGCTGAATGCCGCCGCAGAGGACTTCGCGGCGCTGCTCAGGGAAGGCGCGCGCAAGCAGGAGATCGAGACGCTGCTGATGGGCTTTTCCGAGGCCGAAGCGGTCAAGCTGTTCGCCAACAGTTATCTTGCGCTGCGGGTCAGCTATTTCAATGAGCTGGACAGCTACGCCGAGATGAGAGGGCTCAACGCCCGGGAGATCATCAGCGGCGTCTGTCTCGACCCCCGCATCGGGAACCACTACAACAACCCTTCCTTCGGCTATGGCGGCTACTGCCTGCCCAAGGATACCAAACAGCTGCTCGCAAACTATCACGGCATCCCCCAGAAGATGGTGTCGGCAATCGTCGAGAGCAACCGTACCCGCAAGGAGTTTATCGCCGGCCGCGTCCTTGAATTGGCTGTCCAGGAGCCGAATTTACATCGGCAGCCGAATTTACATCGGCAGCCGAATTCACATCAGCGGCCGAATCCCCACCAGCAGCCGAATCCCCACCAGCAGCCGGATTCCCGCCAGCGGCAGGGGGAGATTGTCGTCGGGGTCTACCGGCTGACGATGAAGAGCAATTCCGATAACTTCCGTCAAAGCGCGGTCCAGGGGGTCATCAGCCGGCTGAAGGCCAAGGGCGCAGCCGTCGTCATCCATGAACCTGAGCTGGAGGACGGCAGCACCTTTTGCGGCATCCCGGTCGTCAATGACCTGGACCGGTTCAAGCAGATCAGCCATGCCATCCTCGCCAACCGCTATGACAGCTGCCTCGACGATGTCCGCCGCAAGGTCTATACCCGCGATATCTTCCGCAGGGATTGACTTTGCAGCAAAACCCCGCCCCCTGAAAAAGCCTTCCGGGAGCGGGGAGGGGATAGTGGGAAAATCTGTTCGATAAGCCTTGACAGAAAGGGAAATATCCAGTATAATAAAGATAAGGGAATGTATGTTCGAACGTCAGCTGGCGTGCGGACAACTTTTTTATCGGAGAAAAGAACATATTTTCAAACGTTATATAAGGGGAGTGATCGGTTGTCCAAACGCTATTACTGGCTGAAACTGAAGGACGATTTCTTCTCGTCCATCAAGATTAAAAAATTGCGCAAAACCGAGGACGGCAACCTATTGACCATCATCTATCTGAAAATGCAGCTGCTGTCGGTCAAAAACGGCGGTACCCTGTCCTTTGAAGGGGTGGAAAGCAGCTTCGAGGAAGAATTGGCGCTGGCGTTGGACGAGGATGTGGACAGCGTGCGGACGACGCTTTTATACCTGCAAAATCTGGGGATGATTCAACACATTGGTGACGACGAATACCTGATACCGGACGTCGCGAAAAATGTGGGCAGTGAATCCGATTCCGCCGCCAGGATGCGGAAAATTCGTGACAAAGGCACAGCCGACAAAGAAACTCCGTCACATTGTGACGCGGATGTGCGCGGAAGTGACAAAAATGTGACGCTAGATATAGAGAAAGATAAAGAGAAAGATAGAGATATAGAGATAGATACAGATACAGAGATAGATACAGAGAGAGAGGGAGAGAAAGAAAAAGAGGGAGAACCCCCGCAGCCCATCGCGGAAGATGCGCCAGCTTTGCCGGAAAATGAACAAAAGTTTGAAAATCCGTCCCCATCCCGTCCTGACGGACGGCCCCCTGCCCCCAAAATCCCTTACGGCCAGATTCAGCAGCTGTACAACGATACCTGCACCCAATTCCCCAGATGCCAGTCGGTCTCCGAAGGACGCAAACGCGCCATCCGGGCCAGGTTCCGGGAGGGGAAAGGGCTGGAGGATTTCCGGCGGCTGTTTGAAAAGGCGGAGGCAAGCCGGTTTCTGCGGGGAGACAACCCCCGCGGATGGAAGGCAAACTTTGACTGGCTGATCAAGGACGCAAATATGCTCAAGGTGTTGGAAGGAAGTTATGACGACCAGCAAAAAGGAGGAAACAACAATGGATATGGTACTTACCCGCAAACTGCTCGACCAGACCCCGCTGGAGGATTTGAGGAAATACCTGGAGGTCTACGACTCTGACGCCGACAAAATCCAGGGGATGACCGGCACCCAGATGATCCGGTATATGGCCTCCCGCCCCAAACCGCCCTTTGGCGATGAGTATGCTGAGGCACTCCGCATCCGGGAATATAACCTTCGCCCCGGCAAATTGACCGGGTACGACTGCCCGGTCTGCCGCAACAAGGGGCACCTGATGGATATTGCCGAGGACGGAACCCGGGTCATGCGGATCTGCGGCTGCCAGGCAAAACGGGCGATCCTGGCAAACGCCGGCAGCTCCAACATGGGGGAACTGCTCAATAAACGCTTTTCCGATTTCCAGCCGGCCGAGGACTGGCAGAAGGCGATGCTGCAAACGGCAAAGCAGTTTGTCACAGACGGCGGGCAGGGATGGTTTGCGATGTTCGGCCAGACCGGCTGCGGGAAAACACACCTCTGTTCGGCTGTCGCAAACCAGCTGCTGAAAAACGGGCGGCAGGTGCTCTATATGCTCTGGACGACCGAGATCCGGCAGCTCAAACGGCTGGCGACCGACCCCCAGTACGACCGGATCTTCGACCGGTTCCGGCTGGCGGAGGTGCTGTATATCGACGACCTGTTTAAGGGCAAGGTCACCGACGCGGATGTCCAGACCTGCTATGATCTCTTAAACTACCGCTACAACAACACAAAGCTGACCACCATCATCTCCAGCGAACTCAGCCTCGCACAGATTCAGCAGATCGACGGCGCAATCGCCGGGCGCATCCGGGAGCGGTGCGGCACAAACTTTGTCACCATCTCCCCCGACCCGGCCAAAAACTGGCGGCTGAAAGGGGGATAATCTGTCTGGCCTTAACCCCCATCGGCGGAGGCAGAAGGGGGTTGTTAAATTCCCCTGAAAGGTATGTTGAACAGCTGTTTGAACAACTGGCCAGCCAGCTGGCAGCTCAGCCGTTATCCCAGGCGGGGGATGATCATGTCGGGGTGCATACGGTTCCATCTGCTGATCGGGCGAAGGAGGTACTCCCGGAGACGCTCCCGGATGTCCCGTCCGATGAGCTGATCGCCGATATCCTCACCGAGCTGGACGAGTGGGCGCGGTCGGGATAATAAAGGCTGCTGCTGAAAAAAACAGACAGGCTGCCTGTTGAACAAGCGGCCTGTCTGCCGGGGTGGCTATTCGGTTTGTGGGGCTGCGTCTGCCGTTTGGGAGGACAGGTCGATGACCCTGTCGCAGATCTCCAGCGCCGCCGGGCGATGGGTGATCAGCAGGACCGTCTTATTGGTCATCCTTTGCAGATTGCACAGCAGCTTCTGCTCGGTCTTTTCGTCCAGCGCACTGGTCGATTCATCCAGAATCAGGACGGGGCGGTCGGAAAAGATGGCGCGGGCAATCGCGATCCGCTGCATCTGCCCTTCCGACAGCCCGGCGCCCCGTTCGCCCAGCCGGGTATCCATCCCCAGCTCGAGTGCGGACACAAATTCATCGGCGCAGGCGATCTGCAAGGCGCGCTCAATCCGTTCATCTTGCTGCATCGCGTCCTGGTCCCCGAAGGCGACGATCTCACGGATGCTGCCGCTGATCAGCTGGTTGCCCTGCGGGACATAGGCAAACAGCCCCCGCCAGGCAGCGGTCAGCGGATATTCGGCATTCTCCGAACGAATGTACCGTTCCCCCTCATCCAGCGGGTAGAGGCTCATCAGCAGCTTAAACAGGGTGCTTTTGCCGCTGCCCGACTGTCCGGTAAAGGCGACATATTCTCCCTTTTTCACCTCGAAATTCAGATGGTCGATGACCTGTAACTGTTCAGCCGTCACGCCGTCCTTATCCCGCCGCCGGTAGGAGAAGACCGCATCCCTGACCCCCAGTGCCTGGAATTCTTCCGCATAAAACCGCCGGACTTCCTTCGCTTCAACCGGGCTGCCGTCGTTGTCGTCCGGGTAGGCTTCCGCCTCCATCAGCCGCTCGGCGCTCGCCGTCATCGCAAAATACCGGGGGATGATACCGGTCAGCATCGCAAAGGGGGACTGGACCTGGCCCACCAGCTGCAATACCGCGGTAAAGGTCCCGTAGGAGAGGGTCCCTTTCAGGATGCCATACCCGCAGTAGACGGCGCCCAGAAGGTAGCCGCCGTCCGCAACGATTCCAAACCCGAAGTTGCACAGGTTGGAAAAGGTGGTGCGCTGCATCCGCGCGGCTTTATGCTGCTTCATCTTTTGGGCGGCATCTTTGCAGGTTTTCTGTTCCATCGAGAAAATCCGAATGATCATCAGGCTTTCCAGCCGCTCCTGCAAAAAGGAGAGGACCGCGCCATACGCCTCCTGCACCTTCTTATGCAGCCGCTTGAGTACCTTTCGCAGCAGGGCGGTCATCAGCAGGATAAACAGGCCGGCCGGTATCAGAATCGCCAGAAACGCCGGTTCCAGCACAATCAGCGCCGCAAGTGCGCTGCCCAGCCTTGCCAGCATCCCCCCAAGCCCGGGAAGGATGTCGATAATCCCGCCGGTCACGACCGAGACGTCGGAGGTCAGGCGGGAAATCCATTCGCCGGAATGGGTGGCGGTGACGGTGGCGTGGTCTTTTTTGAGCAGGACGGAAAACAGCCGCTCTTTGAAAAGGTTTTCCAGCGACGCGGAGGTCCATTCATGCAGATGGCGGTTGATTATCCGCAGCAGGTTTTCAAATAAAAACAATCCGGCGATACACAGCCCGACCTGTATAAAAACATCCAGCTGCTTTGCGGTCGCCGAATCAATCAGCGACATGAACAGGATTGCCGAAGCAACCCCGCACAGCCCGAATATAATCTGTATCACCAACAGCCCTGCCACACTGGTTTTATACCGCCCGGATACCTTCCAGAGCCAGCGCAGGGTATTGCTGTTCAAGTTCAGTTTCATATGAAGGTATGTTCCTTGTCTGCCGTCAGTCTCTGCCGGCTGGTTTGAGTCTCAGCGGATTCCCGCCGCATCGAAGATCGCCTGCAATTCATCAAAATTGCTCTTTGCCTGTGCCTGGGCGACCTTGCGGATTTTGTCCCGTTCCAGAAAGAGGATGCGAAACCCTCTGTACACCCAGTATGCAGGCAGCAGCCAGGCATGTTTTTTCAAAACCGGATAATCCCGTGCCATCACCCCCAGCGGCAGGAAACAGTGCCGGAAGGTGTTGACCAGCGAATTGTACAGATACGATTTTCGGTCGGAATCCATCATCCGCAGACTGTCCTGTGTCATCCGGCTGCCGTGGATGCTGGAATGGGTCAGATACCCCAGCACCAGCTCCGCCTGCTGGTCTATCGGGCCTTGCTCCTCAAAAAAGGCGTTGGCGAAACCTTCCATCTTTCCGGCAAACTCCTTCAGGTGCAGCACGTGAAGCTGGGCGTCAATATACTGCCGGTCGAGCGTTTCCCCCTTTTCGCGGAGGAAGAGGAAGATGTCCGCCAGCGGACGGATGCCGACCCCTGCGTTTGTAAAGTGCTTGTAGAAGTGGCTGACCTGATGGATCAAAAACAGCTCGTCCGACAGCTGATAGACATGCTCCTTCCCGTCCACCCGGGCGTCCTCATCCCAGAAGTGCTCCGCCTTTTCCCGCAGCCAGCTGGTTTCAGCAGGGGAGAGGTTGCGTTCATCTATCAGCGTCCGGTGCAGCTCAACATACAGATAGGGCGGCTTTTTGTAGCTGTCGTGGAAGTTTTCCTCCACCTCATCCAGCTGGTAGCCATGTTTTTGCATCCAACCGTTCAGCTTTTCGCTGTCAAACGCTCTGATCAGGATGTCCAGGTCAGACATACTCCGCATCAGCGGGTCGGGGTACATCTCCCGCAGTACCCAGCCTTTCATCGGCAGGCAGTCGATCCCGTCCTGCTCCATCTCCTCGAGCAGCTGCTGCATTTCATGTTCCTGAACCAGCCCGCGGTAGGCTTCCTGCTGATAGGACGGTTTGAGCTGGGCACGGATGGTTTCCCAGGGCATGCCCTGCTGTTGTTCGATGACCGGGTAAAGCATCGACACAAGATTTTGACGCAGGACCAGCCGCACCAGCTGCACAGGGTCACAGCCATCGGCCCATTCGATTGTCCGGCTGTCATCCTGATGCAGCGCAGCGTGCATGAGTTTGAGGAGTATATCGACTTCTTTTTGACGGTTCAGCATGATCTCCCTCGCAATATAGATTGAACACCAAAGATCATCCAGTTGGAAAACCGGACAGCATTTTATTTTTCTGTTTTTCCCCATTTGGCTTGTGCATCCTCGATCGCCTGCCGGATACGGGCATCGTATTCATTTTTCCAGAACATGCACATCTGGCGGTCGCAGCCCATCGGGTTCTGATCAATCGCAAGCGCACTTGCCCGGCAGCCGCCGCCGCATTTGTACTTGTAATCACATCCGGCGCACTCGGCGTTTGCAGCCAGCAGGTCGCGGATACGGCCGTTGACAAACTGCATATAATAGCTGCTGCTCAGTCCCTGCCGCAGGCCGATTTGCTGTACTTTGGGAAACAGCTCCTGTTTGGGGCTGGCGGTCATCGGCATGCAGGGGAGCAGACGTCCGTCCGGCGTGATATAGCAGGACCAGCGGACCGCTCCGCACAGGTAGTTGTCCAGACAGCTTTCGGTGCCGTCATAGCAGTGGACGCTCAGCTCACCCGGTGCATCCTGCCGCATCCTGACCATCCCGCCGAATTCCAGCTGTTTGATCGGCCGGCCGCTCTTATAGTACCACTCGATATAGGGGAGCATCGCCTGGATGTATTCTTCCCGGGTCATTCCGTTGCCTTCGCTGTGTGCGTTCCAGAGATCGGTCGGGTCGACGTTAGAGGTTTTGATGTATTCGATGCCGGCCGCCCGCAGGGCTTCAACCGTCGCCGGAATGGAATCGACATTTCCCCGGTGGACGCACATGCCGACGCTGACCTGATATCCCCGCGAATGGCAAAGCTGCATTGCACGCAGGGCGTCCTCTTCCGCACCCTTCCGGCCCCGCATCCAGTCGTGCCAGCCGACCCCGTCAAAGCTGATTGCAAACGACGGATGCAGGCCGCGCCGCTCAAACTCGTCCAGCACCGCGTCATTCAGCAGCCAGCCGTTGGTACTGAAATTTCGGATGACCATATGGTGGGAGAGAATCCGGTCGATCAGCTGCCAGATATCCTTTCGGACCAGCGGTTCGCCGCCGGTGATATCCACCCACAGGACACCGCATTCCGCCATCTGGTCGATCAGGTCAAACGCTTCCTCAGTGGAAAGCTCGCCCAGCATCCCGTCCGGCGCGTCCATGTAGCAGTGACGGCAGCGGAAGTTGCACCGTCCAGTCACAGACCAGAATACCTTGCTCACATAGCGGTTTTTATAGTACTGATAATATTGATCCTCTGCCAGCGGCTGGGGGGTTTCGCACGGCTGGATAAAGCCCTTTTCTTCCGCTTCCCGCAGGGCGTCCAGTGTCTCATCGTCAAGGGATGATGCGGATAGTTCCGTTTCGCCGTCGCAGAGCAGCAGCGTCTGAAACATCTCTCTGGACAGGGTCATGATTTGATTTTCCGGCCGCCTGACCAGCACCCATGCCATTCCTTCCCATCCGCGCAGCAGGTATTCCGGTTTGAGACTGTAATACATAATCTATCCTTCCGTTTCTGTAAAGAAAAGGGCAGGCAGAACCCATCGCCTGCCTGCCCTTCTTGTTGACTCATGCCAATTCGTTTTTTAATTAGCCCTGATAATTCTCATGAACGCCATCTGCGCAGCCAGCGCCGGGCCGGTCAAAGCTGGTGTTGCAGTAGTAGGTATCGCTGGTGGTACCGCTGGTGGTACCGCTGGTGGTGATGACATCGCTGTTATCAAATACGACGCGCTCCGCAACTGCTTTTTCGTACTTCTTTTCAGACATAAATAACCCTCCAATTTGTTTATTTTATAAAAAGCCTATATGATCTCCGTGGATAGGCTCTTTATTTCAGCTGTATTAATCTTTATCTTTCCAAGACTGACTCGGGCAAACTCCGCCGGTTCTGGTACAGCCATTGCCCTTGTCATGACCATTTGCCCAGCAGTCTCTCTCGTCGCTGGTGGTAATGACATCGCTGTTGTCAAACTGTACATGCTCAACAACGGCTTTCTCGTACTGCTCTACTTTTTTGTCAGACATAAT
>DVLN01000203.1 GCA_018715465.1 Candidatus Faecivivens stercorigallinarum
CCGGGTAATTTCATTACATATGATAGGAAGGACAAGGTTTCTTTCCGCCCGGAAAATAAAATATTGGAGGACGAAAAACAATGTTGTCCACAGTTTTCGGACTGTCCAGTCCGCTTCTGTTCATTGGGATACTGACTGCGTTTGCGCTGTCCTTTTTCGGTATCCGTTACGGCCAGAACAGCCTGCCGCATGATGGTGGGCGCAAGTTTGCGGTCAATGGCGAGCTTTCCAGAGGAAAGCCGCGAGGCGCCGGGCTGATCTTTGTCGGGGCGTTTACGATTGCCGGCCTTTTGTTTGTTCCGTTTACGGCGGAGACCCTGATTTATATTCTGCTGGTTGTTGGCGGGATGTTGTCGGGATATCTGGACGACGCGGCGGAAAAACCGTGGAATGAGTATAAAAAAGGGTTGATCGACCTCATCATTGCGCTGGCTGGCGCATTTACCTATGTCAACTTTAATGGCTCTTCCATTCTGATTCCATTTACCGAGATTAGTGTGGAACTTCCCCGGTGGCTGTACATTATTCTTGGCGTTATCCTGATCTGGGGCTCGATCAATGTCACCAACTGTACCGATGGTGTGGACGGGCTGAGCGGGACGCTTTCGATGATTACGATTGGTTCGTTTGCGGTTCTCTGCGTGGAGAAGGATTCTTCCTTTGCGGTCCTTTGTGGAATTATGATTGCGGTCGTGCTTGCGTATCAGTGGTTCAACGCTTCTCCCAGTGTGCTGATGATGGGAGACGCGGGTTCAAGAGCATTGGGACTGTTTATCGCATTTGCCGCGATGAAGAGCGGAAATCCGCTGATCTATCTGCTGCTGGGACTGGTCATGATTTTGGACGGTGGATTGGGGCTGGCGAAAATTTCGCTCAAGCGGTTTTTGAAGATCTCGATTCTGAAAAATACCCGCACACCGCTGCATGACCACGCGAGGAAAAATATGGGCTGGTCGGACCCGCAGACGGTTTATCGGTTTGCGATTCTTCAGGCCATTATCTGTTTTGCGGCAATTGCGCTGTCATAAGAACATCGGCCGGAATTGTACAGGCGCCTGTTTGGGAAGAAATTTCCGGCAGGCGCTTTTTGATTTTGTAGGTGAATAGGAAAGGAATGATCAAAATGGAAATATTGGATATCGTGGATGAAAACGGTTTGCCGACCGGGGAAACGATTGACAGGGAAAGAGCGCACACACTGGGTATTCGTCATCGGACTTCTCATGTCTGGATTGCCCGGATAAAAGAGGGAAGGCTGCAAGTCCTGTTGCAGAAGCGCAGTGAGGAAAAAGACTCTTATCCCGGGTGTTATGATATTTCCAGCGCAGGGCATATCCCAGCCGGGGTGGATTTTATCCCGTCGGCACTGCGTGAGCTGCGGGAGGAGCTGGGCGTTGAGGCAAAAGCCGATCAGCTGCATTTCTGCGGTCAGCGGCGGTTTGCATTCAATGCGGTATTTCATGATCGGGAGTTCCGTGACAACCAGGTCAGCAATGTTTACCTCCTCTGGCTGGACAGAGAGGAGGAAGCCTTCTCTCTGCAAAAGGAGGAAATATCTGAGGTAAAATGGTTTAATTTTGAAGACTGCTGGCGCGGCGTTCAGCAGAATACGCTTCCCAACTGTATTCGGATGGACGAGCTTGAAATGGTCAGAAAAGGTGCTGAAGAGACACGTGACCATATTGTGTAATGAAAAAGCATATTTTTGCAGCATGTATATGCTACGTGTATATGCTTTGTAGGATAGTGGGATACTGAAAATATAAACGGAAAGGATGGGTTATAGGATGCGGATTGCGATTGTGACAGGCGCTTCCAGCGGGCTGGGAGCGGAGTATGTGCGGCAGCTGGATATTGGTTCCCGACTGGCAATGAGCGGGGATGCGAGTTATCAGCTGAAAGGGTGTTTTGCTCAGCCGTTGGATGAGATCTGGGTGATCGCCAGGCGGGAAGAACGGTTAAAGCAGTTGAAAACTGTGGTGAAAACACCAGTGCGGGTGCTGGCGTTGGATCTGACCAGAAAAGAAGCGCTCAATACCCTATCGGCAATGCTTGCTTCTCTGCGCCCGGATGTGCGGGTGCTGGTCAATGCAGCAGGATTCGGTAAGATCGGAAGCTGGAAGGATATCTCCGGGCAGGACGCGGCGGATATGATTGACCTCAACTGTCGTGCGGCGGTGGCTGTTACCCAGATGGTGCTGCCCTATATGACGAGAGGCGGCAGGATTCTGGAAATCTGCTCTTCTGCGGCATTTCAGCCGCTGCCTTACTTGAATGTTTACGCCGCGACCAAGGCGTTTTTGTACCGTTACAGCCGCGCGCTGGGCAGAGAGCTGGTAGATCAGGGGATATCGGTGACGGCGGTTTGTCCCTATTGGGTAAAGGATACCTGGTTTATCTCCAATGCCCGTGAGACGGATCAAGTTGGATATATTCGTTCTTTCCCTTTTGCGACAAGGGAAAAATTTGTCGTTCGTCAGTCGTTGTCGGATGCGGCGCAGCGTAAACCGGTGTCCACGCCGGGCGCGGTCAGTACTGTACAGAGATTGGGATTGTTGCTGCCGGATTCGTTTAAAATGGATTTGTGGGACTTGATTCGGCGGCTGTAAATTTTTTACAGTCACATTTGTTTGAAAGGGTTTGTCAAATGGAAAAGCGCAACATTGTTTTCCTCCATGCAAAGCAGGCTGTCTGCGGTATTTGCATGGAGGAATGAAGACCGCAGAAAATATGCCGGCTTTGCTCACCGACTTCAATCAGGGAGGAGCCAGCATGAAATATTTGAATGCAAAAGACCTGCTGCCAACGCAGCTGGTGGAACAGTTGCAACGGTATGTTCAGGGCGGATATCTGTATGTGCCCGTAAAACAGGAACAGCATAAAAGATGGGGTGAACTGTCTGGATATCGTGCCGAACTGAAAATCAGGAATGCCGAGATTATCCGGGAATACCGAAGCGGTGTGCCGGTTTTGGAGATTGCCAGTAAATATGGCCTTTCAGAATATGCTGTAAAAAAGATTATCTACCAAAAGTAAATATATAAACGTCAAAAGAGCTGCATATC
>DVLN01000204.1 GCA_018715465.1 Candidatus Faecivivens stercorigallinarum
TTGAACGATTTGGAGTATCCATATACGATCATCCTTTCTATTTTTTGCCGTAAAAATCGCGGCAGATACAGTATGGCCACCAGTGCGAAAAATATGCAGTGAATATTTGCATCGCCATTGCAAAAACTGATGTTGCAGCCGTCCATTGATGCGCTTTTTAAGGAAAGGATGAAGTATATGAACAATCAGAATCAGCTGATGCAGAGTGAGACGCTCAAAAATTTAATGCGTGCCTTTGCGGGTGAGAGCCAGGCACGCAACCGCTATACCATTGCCGCTGCCGCTGCTGAAGAACAAAACCAGCACCTGCTTGCGGAGGTCTTTCGGTTTACTGCCCGTCAGGAAAAGGAACATGCCGCTCTGCTGTGGCAGAAGATGTCCGCTGTGAGCGGGCAGACAATTGATATCTGCGGCGGGTATCCGGTGGAAACATCTCAGGACCTGGTGCGTCAACTGCGGTCATCTGTCGGCAACGAACGGGCAGAGGCGGAAACTGTCTATCCGTCTTTTGCCAAGACGGCGAGAGAGGAAGGATTTACCGCGGAAGCGATGCTGTTTGAACAGCTGGCAAAGATCGAAAGAGGACATGCTGAAAGATTTGAACGGTTTGCCGACCTTGCTTCCCAGCAGAAACTGTTTTCCGGCGGCGTCCAGGGATGGCTCTGCCTCAACTGCGGCCATCTGTATGAAGGAGAGTCGGCACCGGCACAATGCCCGGTTTGCGCCCATCCGCAAGGCTATTTTATCCGTTCTGATCTTTCTCCCTTCCGCGGCTGAGCAAAACCGGGCAGGGTAACGTCTTGCACTTTGCCACCTGGCGCGCTATAATGGAAGAAAAACGAAGGGATGAATCCGATGGCGCGTAAAATTCTGATTCTGGGTGGTAATGGTACGATCGGGGAGGCAATCACACGTGAACTGCTTTCCCGGGGCGAAGATGTGACCCTGTTGCTGCGGGAAAACCGCCAGCCCTGTCACCCGACAGCGACTGTGACTGCGGACGGTGACGACGAACTGGCACTGCACAGAATCCAGCGGGAGGAAAAATTTGATATTGTCATTAACCTGCTGATCTATACAGCCGAACAGGCAGAAATGAACCTTCGGGTTTTTGCGGATGTCCGGCAGCTGATATTTATTAGCACTGTCTGTGTCCACGATCGGGAGCGTGGGGTCGTATTTGACGAACAGAGCCCCTGCGGCAACCGTTTCAGCCGGTATGGACAGAATAAGCAGGAGGCGGAACTGGTCATGCTCCGGGCAGCTAAGGAGGGCTTTCCGGTGACGATCGTCCGCCCCACCCAGACCTACGGCGGAAGAAAGCTGCCGCTGTCGGTCAAGGGCAAGAGTTACTGGGGCATCTGCCAGCGGATTCTCGACGGCAAACCGGTTATCGTTCACGGGGACGGTAGCTCTGCGTGGGTCAGCACCTACACGGATGATCTGGCGGCAGGGATCGCGCTGCTGGTCGGAAGGGAAGAGGCACTCGGTGAGATCTGGCAGATCACTTCCGACGAGGTGCTCACCTGGGACCAGATGTACCATATCCTCGGAGAGGAGCTGGGGCGTCCGCCTAAGATCGTCCATATCCCGACCGACATTCTGGTCCGTATAGGGATGGACAGCGGTCTGCGGGGCGATAAGGAGGCAAGCGTGGTATTTGACAACGCTAAGATCAAAAAGCTGGGATTCAGTCCGAAGGTTTCCTTCCGTCAAGGAGTGCGCAAATATCTGGAGGGAATGGAACAGCATCCCGAATGGAAAACAGAAGACCCTGCCTTTGACGAACGCTGTGACGCGGTATGTGCGGCGTGGGAAGAAATGGCGAGGGATTTTGTGTCCATCTTTGAAGACTGACGGCAAGATTCCACTGCAAAACAAAAAATACAAAAGCCCGCATCGGATAGGATACGGGCTTTTGTTATGGCTGAAAACAAATGATTCAGCTTCGTTTGTTATTCTGCGGACGGCGGGATGCCGGACGGGAATTATTGGCAGGACGGTTGTTTGTTCGTGCGGCGGCTGAGGAGCGGGGAGCAGGACGTTTCTGTTGCGGTTTCCGGCCGCTGCTGGTGGAAGGTCCGCGATAGTTGGAAGACTTACGGATGTTGTTTCCCGAACGTGGCGGCGAATAATTGCGGGAGGAATTGGGGCGGTTGGGTCCCATCTTACGGGCTGCACGGCGGCGGCGCTGACGGTTTATATTGATCTGCCGCATGATAAATACCCATGCGACGAACGCAATAATCAGCGTCAGAATCGTCAGCCAGAATCCCGGTGAGGTAAAGAAGTTGGCTACGCCGCGGCAGAAGGACAGCCAGGCACTCTTTTTCAGCGATTCCTCCGCGACCAGATTGACAGTGGCGATCGTACGGTCCTCCATGCGGATTTCGAGTGTTCCGAGATAATCCCCCTTGGTAATCGGTGCGTCGATTGGCTCTGTCGGCAGGCTGGCGATCATCTGCAGGGAAGACGAGTCGATCGACTTAAGCATCAGCCGGTTGACATCATTTTCCGGGACGGCATTGACGACATCCTTGGAAGAGCAAAGGGCAACTTTGGCTTGTCCTTTGACATCGGTCGTCTTGACGATGGTCTGGAAAGCCCAGTCGTTGAAAGCCCAGTCGTAAAAATTCAGCGTATCCTGATAGCATAGGTTCTGTTCGATTTCGGTGCCGTCAGCATAGTAAATGGGAGCGCCCATTGTGATCAGCAGATAGTTGTAGGCATCTTTGGAGGCATAGGAAACAAGATTGCGGCCGCTCTCGTCGGTGGTGCCGGTCTTGATCGCGTGGACATTTTCATCATAATAACTGCTGCTGGGATTCATAATCGTGCAGGTATGGGTGATGGTACGCTGATCATTTTTGTTGGTGGCCGGCATGTCGTAGGAGTAGCTGGTCGAGATCTCCTTGAAGATATCGTACTGCATCGCATACATCGTGATCCGGTACATATCAATTGCCGTCGTATACTGATTGGCGTCATGCAGACCGCTGGAGTTGGTAAAGTGGGTATTGGTGCAGCCGAGCTCCTCCGCCTTATCGTTCATCATCTGGACAAAGGCTTCCTCACTGCCGCCGATTGCCTCGGCGATGATGCCGGCCGCGTCACAGCCTGAGCGCAGCATCAACGCGTACAGCAGGTCGATCATCCGCAGTTCTTCACCCGGATACAGCCCGGCATTTGATGCGTTCATCCCCCACAGATTGTCAAATACCGTATAAGAAGCGGTGGTTGTCGTACCGGTCAGGTCATCACAATTCTCAATTGCCAGCAGGCAGGTCATAATCTTAGCGAGGGAAGCCGGGTACATCAGTACGTCGGCATTTTTTTCATAAATAACCGTTCCTGAATCAAGGTTGACCAGGTATACAGCGGCCGAATTGACTGTAAAACCGGTGTCGACGGAAGAATTGCTGTCTTCTGTTTCCGTCCCGTCGGACGTGGTATTCTGATCGGTTCCGTTTGTCTCAGTCGAGTCAGATGTCCCGGATGAACTATCGGAAGAGGATTCCGACGAGGTCTGGGAAGAGGAGGAAGCGCCGTCCGAAACAGCTCCGACAGTCAGCGCAGGGGTATAGAAGGATGTGAAGGCAAGGCTGAGCGAAAGCAGCACAGCGGCCAGACGATATCCAGAAATGAGCGGGAAGAGAGGTCTTTTCTTCATCTGCAAAATCCTTTCATCAAATAGCAGAAGGGGATAGGTCGTATCATATCAATAGGGCGTAGTCAGCCCGCGGAGTCTAATACATCCATTATACCACAATTTACAACGCTTGATAAGAGGGAAAAAGTAAATTAAGCTTGGTAGAATCAAAATATCCTGTTCCAGCTGCATAAAAAAAGCGCACCGCCGGCATTGAACCAGTGATGCGCCCCAATTACAGGAAAAGATTTATTTATTCCAGGACTGGTAGTGCTCTTTGACCTGCAACCGGTTGATTGCACGGGCGAGCATTGCCTGTGCCGAGCGGTATTCCTGGATGCTGCGTTTCTGCTGAATTGCCTCTTTGGCGGCGTCTGCTTCACGGCGGGCACGGTTGATGTCGATTTCCTCAGGGCGTTCCGCCGAGTCAATCAAAATCAATACTTCGCCGTTTTCGACCTTGACCAGTCCGTGGGAAACAGCCGCGATCTGATTGGTACCGCCGGGGGTCCGAAAGTGGAGCATTCCCGGGACGACAGCCGCGATCATGTTGCTGTGTCCGGCCAGGATGCCATACTGACCGTCCAGTGTCGGGACCGACAGCGATTCGCATTCCCCACAGAAAAAGGGGTGGTCGGCACTCAGGATCTGAACCTGGAAAGGTGTCATACTATCGCCTTCCTTTCGTTAAGCAGCGGCTCAGGCGTTTTGAGCCTTGAGAGCCTCAGCTTTGCGGATGACATCGTCCAGTGTACCGACGTTGTAGAAAGCAGCTTCCGGGTATTCATCCATCTCGCCGTCGATGATCGCCTTGAATCCGCGCAGGGTCTCTTTCAGCGGTACATAGATACCTGGGATACCGGTAAATTTCTCCGCTACGTGGGTCGGCTGGGAGAGGAAGCGCTGGATCTTACGGGCACGCATAACCGTGTTGCGGTCCTCGTCGCCCAGTTCGTCCATGCCCAGAATTGCGATGATATCCTGCAGCTCGGAATACTTCTGCAAAATCTCCTGTACCCGGCGGGCGATGTTATAGTGTTCTTCGCCGATCAAGTCTGCTTCCAGAATACGGGAGGAAGAGGCGAGCGGGTCGACTGCCGGATAGATACCCTGTTCCGAGATCTTACGGCTCAGAACGGTGGTCGCATCCAGATGGGCAAAGGTCGTCGCGGTAGCCGGGTCGGTCAGGTCATCGGCCGGGACGTAAACTGCCTGAACCGAAGTAACCGAACCGTCTTTTGTCGAGGTAATCCGTTCCTGAAGTTCGCCCATTTCGTTTGCCAGCGTCGGCTGGTAACCAACGGCCGAAGGCATACGGCCCAGCAGGGTCGAGACCTCACTGCCTGCCTGGACGAAACGGAAGATGTTGTCGATGAACAGCAAAACGTCCTTGTGATCTTCGTCACGGAAATGTTCTGCCATCGTCAGACCCGACAGGGCAACACGCATTCTGACGCCGGGAGACTCGTTCATCTGGCCGAAGACCAGCGCGGTCTTATCGGCAACGCCGCTTTCCCGCATCTCGTTCCAGAGGTCGTTACCTTCACGGGAACGTTCGCCGACGCCGGTAAAGACCGAATAACCACCCTGTTCCATTGCGATGTTGTGGATCAGTTCCTGAATCAGAACCGTTTTGCCAACACCTGCGCCGCCGAACAGACCGATCTTGCCGCCCTTGGGGTAGGGTTCCAGCAGGTCGATGACCTTGATGCCGGTCTCAAGAATATTGACAACCGGGCTCTGGTCCTCAAAAGACGGGGGTTTGCGGTAAATACTCTTGCGGGGAGCGTCTTGGGGGATTGCTTCGCCGCCGTCGATCGGGTTGCCCAGGACGTTGAACATTCTGCCCAGCGTGATCTGGCCGACCGGTACTTCAATTGTCTTGCCGGGGGCCTTGACTTCCATTCCGCGGTAAAGCCCCTCGCTGCCGTACAGCATGATGCAGCGAACGGTTCCGTCGCCGATATGCTGCGCGACTTCCATAATACGCTCTTTTCCGTCGAGGGTGACCGAGAGCGCTTCTTTGATTTTCGGCAGATGTCCGTCTTCGAATTCTACGTCGATAACAGGACCGGATATCTGCACGATCTTACCGATTTTCACCTTGTACACACTTCCCTTTCCTTACGTTGCTGGCGCTTTTTGCGCTGAGCTCTCTGTGCTTTGGCGCCTGCCGAGACTTCTGTAATTTCCTGCGTGATTGCGGCCTGACGGACCCTGTTGTACTGGAGCGAAAGTTCCTGCAGGAGCTTTTCAGCATTCTGGTTGGCCGCGTCCATTGCCGTCATACGGGCGTTCTGTTCGCTGCAAAAGCTGTCGATCAGTGCGCTGTAGATAAAGCCGGAAATATAGCTGTGCATGACGTTGTTGAGCACCACTTCGACCGACGGAACAAACTCGATCGGTTCGGTAAAGGCCTTTTCTCCGGGAGCGGGTGCGTCAAAGTGGGAGCGATGGAAGGGGAGCAGACGGGTCACGTTTGCTTCAGAAGCAAGACTGCTTTTTAAGTCGGTATAGATGATAAAGATTTTCTTGACTTTACCCTGTACATACTCTTCCAGCAGAATATCGGTGATCTCGCGTGCCCGGTCCATCGTCGGGTTCTGGGCGGTATAAAGAAAGCTCTTTTTGATATGGATGCCCTTCTGTGCGAAAAAGTGACGGCCATACTCACCGACAACATACAGCTTGGTATCCGGGTGCTGGGCCAGCATCTTTTCCGCTTCCTTGAGGACATTCTGGTTGTAAGCTCCGGCAAGGCCTTTGTCGGCCGTGATGACCAGACAGCCGAAGGTTCCGTCCAGCGGGTTGGTATCATGGTCATAAGGGTAGAAAAACGGGCTTTCCACATCCCGTACCGTACGGAAAATCCGCTTGATCTCCGCCCGCAGTGCGTCAAAGTAGGGACGTACCTGTTCCAGATCGCTGCGCGCTTTGCGCAGTTTGGTGGAAGCGATCAGATACATCGCGTTGGTGATCTTTTTGGTATCCTTGACGCTTTCGATATGGGTTTTGATTTCTTTTGTGCCGGCCATCGTCAATCACCGCACTTTTCTGCCGCGCTTAAGCTCTCAAGATAGTTTTTCATGCACCGCTGTGCCAGTTCCAGAATGGCCTTCCGGTCTTCATCCGACAGGCGTCCCTGGTCGATCCGCTGGCAGAGCTGGGAAGCATCTTTGTGGGCGGTTTCGATCAGCAGTTTCTGGAAGCCGGAGATCTGATCGACCGAAAGCGGCTGCATGACATGTCCAAGCGCTGCAACCAGCGTGATGACCTGTTCATGCTGCTTCATCGGGTGGTACTGCGGCTGACGGAGCAGACGCATCAGCCCCTGACCATAGGTCAGCTGACGTTTGGTTGCTTCGTCCAGATCGCTCGAAAACTGTGTAAAGACTTCCATCTCACGGTACTGCGCAAGGTCCAGACGGATTGCGCCTGCTGCCGATTTCATTGCCTTGGTCTGAGCGGCGCCGCCGACACGGGAGACCGACAGACCGACGTTGACAGCCGGGCGCTGGCCGGAGAAGAAGAGGTTGCTTTCCAGGAAGATCTGACCATCGGTGATCGAAATGATGTTGGTCGGAATGTAAGCGGAA
This sequence comes from Candidatus Faecivivens stercorigallinarum, assembly GCA_018715465.1. Lineage (GTDB taxonomy): Bacteria > Bacillota > Clostridia > Oscillospirales > Ruminococcaceae > Faecivivens > Faecivivens stercorigallinarum. The sequence continues at coordinate 7,246 of DVLN01000204.1, forward strand.
ACGTCGCCCGCCTGGGTTTCGACGATCGGCAAGGCAGTCATGCTGCCGCCGCCCTTTTCATCCGACAGATGGGCAGAACGTTCCAGCAGACGGGAATGCAGATAGAAGACGTCGCCGGGATAGGCTTCACGTCCGGGCGACCGTTCCAGCAGCAGCGACAGCGCACGATAGGCGATTGCATGCTTGGACAGGTCGTCGTATACGATCAGGACATCGCGGCCCTGATACATGAAGTATTCGCCCAGCGCACAGCCTGCGTAAGGAGCGATATACTGCATCGAAGCGGGGGTACTTGCCGACGCGTTGACGACGATGGTATATTCCATCGCACCGCGGCGGTTGAGGTTTTCAACCAGCTGGGCAACCGAGCTGGCTTTCTGACCGATTGCAACATAGATGCAGACGACATCCTTGCCCTTCTGGTTGAGGATGGTGTCCAGCGCAACGGCGGTTTTGCCGGTCTGACGGTCGCCGATGATCAGCTCACGCTGACCGCGGCCGATCGGGAACATCGAGTCGATTGCCAGAAGACCGGTTTCCATCGGTTCGTTGACCGGCTGGCGGTCGATGATCTCAGGGGCAGGCATTTCAACCGGGCGGTAGCCGACCGCGTTGATCTCACCTTTGCCGTCCATCGGGACGCCCAGCGCATCGACAACCCTTCCCAGGAATTCGTCGCCGACCGGGATACCGGCGGTCTTGCCGGTTCTGCGGACGATGCTGCCCTCGGAGATTTCTTCTTCCGAGCCGAACAGGATGCAGCCGATCTCACCCTTCTTCAGGTCCTGGACCATGCCCTTGACACCGGAGGAGAAGAGGAGAATTTCGCCATAGGTGGCGTGTTCCAGACCGCTGACCGTCGCGATTTCATCGCCTACGGTCAGAACAGTGCCGACTTCTTCGGGATAGATTTCGGGGACAAAGTTTTGCAGCGTTTCCTTGAACAGCGGCATGATGTTGTCGCCATCAGGAGTCAGTCCGTCCAGCTTTTCACGGAACTGCTGCAAACGCCCCTCAACACTCCAGTCATATACGTCGTCGCCGACCTGCATCCGAAAGCCGTCGGTCAGCGAAGCGTCCATCTCCCACTGGAGGGAGATCGGATGTCCGTATTTTTTGCTCAGCAGGGCGGCAAGGCGCTTGCGCTGCTCTTCAGAAGGGGCTTTGCTGCTGCGGATAACGGCGGTCTGCTGGTTGGTATTACGCTCCGTCATGCGCGTTCCCTCCCTCGGCAATGTTCAGAAACTGATCAAAAGAATCGGTTTTGCTGCTGCGCATCGCTTTTTCTGCCGACGCGATGGCCAGTTCGCTCAGTTCACGTTTTGCGGCGTTCATCATCCGGTCATGTTCGCGGTCGGCGTTTGCCTTGGCGTCAGCCAGGATCTTGGCGGCCTGTTCTCTGGTCTCAGCCAGCTGCTGTTCAGTAGCGCGGTCTGCGTCAGCCTGTGCTTCAGCGCGGCGGGCGCGGATTTCTTCTTCGACGCTGTCCAGTTTCTGCTGGCGTTCTTTGACCAGTTCGTCAGCGGAGGCGAGACGGGCATGTGCCTGGTCGTCCATTTCCTTATAATAAGCGGTACGCTTGTCCATAAAATCCTTGACCGGTTTATACAGCAGGAAGTAGAGGCCGCCGGCCAGGATTGCAAAGTTGAGCAGATGCAGCAGAATCTGCTGCCAGTCGATATTCAGCGGGATATTCATGTGATTGACCATTCCTTTCCATTTCAGCTGTGATGACTGCCAGGTTTACAGGACAAAGATGATCAGGATAACGACCAACAGTGCGTAGATGATCGCAGTTTCGATAAAGACCAGACCGAGCATCAGCGTTGTTCTGATCTTGCCCTCGACCTCAGGCTGACGGGAGATACCTTCGACAGATTTGCCGACCGAGCTGCCCATACCGATTGCACCACCGCATGCAGCCAGGCCGATTGCGATACCGGCGCCAAGAGCTTTCATGCCGAGGGTGTTGCTGCCGGAAGCGTCGGCGTCGTCCTGCGTCTCGATGGTCTGAGAAGCAGAGGTAGAAGGAGTTGCATCGCTCTTGTCATCGCCCTCAGCGAAAGCGGGGATAATCATGACGATCATGCCGATGATAACGGCAAGCAGGATAGCGGGCAGAAGTTTCATAGCTTTGTTCATAACTTTATTCATGTTGAATTCCTCCAAAATGTCTTGACAGATTGTCTTGATACCAGCCGGCACTCAGGCAGCGGTCTGGGCTTTTTCAGCTTTTGCTTTTTTGGGTTCCTTATGGGAAGGTTCCGAGACCTCTCCGTAATACAGCGCGGTCAGCATTGTCAGGACGTAGGTCTGGATCAGCGCATGCAGCAGGGTGAACAGTACCGCGACAACGACCGGCAGTACAAAGCTGAGGTGAATATAATAGTAAACCAGCTCGGTGACCAGCAGGCCGCTCAGCAGCGCGCCGAAGAGTCGGAAGCTCATTGAGATCGGCAGCGAGAATTCCTTGAGGGTCTTCCCGATACCTCTGACACCGTTGCCGGCAATACCGCCCGACATGATGATCAGATAGGACAGACAGCCCATCGCAATTGCTGCGTTGACGTCCGACAGCGGCGCCGGCAGTGCGACCGAATGACCGCTGGTGGTGACCACCTGGAACCCGAACAGTTCAAACAGCGTTCCGACAAAGATGTATACACCGGCTCCAAAGATGTACGCGCCCAGAAAACCATGTCTCCACGGGCTGTTGCTCTTGGCCAGGTTGTCAAACAGGCCGACCACCTGTTCAATCACCATCTGGAACTTTCCGGGTACGTATTTGAACCGCGGAATCGCAAAAATACGGATCAGCGCCGCTGCCACAAGCAGCACCACCGTAACGACCATCCCCGAGATCAGTGCGGGGTTGACCTCTTTCAGACCGAAAAGGCTGATCTGATTGGACTCGTGCAGAACTGCGTCCCGCATCGTTTCCTGAATGGTCTCTGCCTTTTCACCGCCCAGCCCGGTCAGCACACATGCGGCTGCCAGCAGGGCGACAATGGCGATCCAGACGATCAGCAGGGCCCTTTTTTTCGTTTTGTTCATAGGCAAGCTCCTTCCTGCCGGACAGTGGCTGTGCTCATCCGGCAACTCATCTTTCATGCCAACTGCTTTTCCGATTTCTGTCAGAAATTGAAAAACCAAAATTTCTTTCCAATCACACACAGAAAAGGGAAAATGGTTGAATTTTTGGCATAATTATAGTATACTCTTGTTGTGACAAAGTGTAAAAAGTATTTTTGATATACTTATGATATATTTTTTATATGGCAACTGCAACAGTTTATCGTTTGATTTGCTGCTGATTTTCGGAGAAAAATCTTGTAAAATAGGGAGGAAGGACGTTTTTTGGCTATCACATATGACTATTACCGGATTTTTTACGCTGTTGCCCAGTATTCCAGCTTTACCCGTGCTGCTGAAGCACTCGACAACAACCAGCCCAATATCACACGGTGCATGAACATTCTTGAACACGAACTCGGCTGCAAGCTGTTCATCCGTTCAAACCGCGGCATTACCCTGACCCCGGAAGGAAAGCGCCTTTATGATCATGTCGCGACAGCTGTCGAACAGATTCGCCTTGGTGAAGAAGAACTCCACCGTGAGGTCGGCATGCAGCAGGGAATTGTTACGATTGGTGCCAGTGAGACCGCACTGAATCTGCTTTTGCTGGAACGGCTGAGTGCTTTCCATGACCGTTATCCTGGCATCCGCCTGCGCATCTTCAATTATACTACTCCGCAGTCGATCGACGCACTGCAAAAAGGCCTGCTGGACTGCGCCGCAATTACCGCTCCCTTTCAAACGATGGGCACTTTGCGGGCGACGCCGCTCATACGTTTTCGGGAGATTTTGCTTGGTGGGACCAAGTTCCGGCATTTGGCTGACCAGCTCTGCCATCTGAACGATCTGTCGCGGTATTCGCTGATCTGTCCCGGGTCGGATACCAGTACCTATCATTTTTATCAGCGTTTTTATTTGAAATATGACTGCCCATTCCATGTCGATATGGAAACGGCGACGATGGACCAGGTGCTGCCGATGGTGCGGCACAATCTGGGAATTGGTTTTTATTCCGAGATGCTGGCGTCAGAGTCGATTGCACGCAAAGAGGTTTATCAGATTCATCTGGTTGAACCGGTTCCTGATCGGGTGATCAGCCTGATTGAAGATACCTCCCGCCCGCAGCGTACCGCCGTTCGCGAACTGATCAGGATGATTACGGCTGGCACCCCAACCGGGTGAGTATAGCATTTGTAAAAATATGTCGGAGAGATTGTTTCCAGCGGATGCTGTGATCTCTCCGACTTTTTTCTGCGTAAATGTAAATGCTGCAATCAAAATAAACCGCCTCCCTGCTCAGGCAGGGAGGCGGCTACTGTTAGCAGATAAATCTTGAAAGGGGATTATTCTGCGACAGCCAGTCTTACTTTCAGGTTGAACAGCTGCTTCTTCATCTCAGCAGGCAGCTTGTCACCGAATTTTGCATAGAATGCTTCGATACCGGTACCAGGACGGTAGATATCATCTTCCCAGGAAGCAACGTCAACACTCAGCAGGTCTTTGATGGTATCCAGAGTGATGCCTTCCAGACCTTCGATGTTGATGTCTTCGGGGTTGGGCTCGTAGCCGATAGGAGTCTTGACAGCGTCAACAGTGCCTTCGCAACGAGCAAGAATCCACATCAGGACACGCATGTTGTCGCCGAAGCCCGGCCAAATGAAGTGGCCTTCAGCATCGGTTCTGAACCAGTTGACGTGGAAGATCTTGGGAGCCTTGTCGCCAAGGAGCTTGCCCATATCCAGCCAGTGCTGCCAGTAGTCACCCATGTTGTAGCCGCAGAAGGGCAGCATAGCCATCGGGTCACGACGGACTACGCCGACTGCACCTGCAGCAGCAGCGGTGGTCTCAGAAGCCATGATGGAGCCAACGAAGGTACCATGTTTCCAGTCAAAGGACTGATAGACCAGCGGAGCGGTCTTCGCACGACGGCCGCCGAAGACGATAGCGGAAATCGGAACGCCCTGGGGGTTGTCAAACTCAGGCGATACGCAGGGGCAGTTCTTTGCCGGAGCGGTGAAGCGGGAGTTCGGATGTGCCAGTTTGTTGCCAGCAGCGATATACTCGGGACCATTGACCTTTGCGCCCTTCCATTCGGTAGCGTCGACAGGAGGATTCTTGTCCAGAGATTCCCACCAAACAGTGTTGGTTTCGTTGTTGATCGCAACGTTGGTGAAGATGGTGCCCTTCTCGGTGGTGTGCAGAGCGTTGGGGTTGGACTTGAGGTTGGTGCCAGGAGCAACGCCAAAGAAGCCGTTCTCGGGGTTGATCGCGTACAGACGTCCGTCAGCACCGGGTTTCAGCCAGGCAATGTCGTCGCCGACAGTCCAGACTTTGTAGCCCTGTTTCTGATAGATTTCCGGCGGGATCAGCATTGCCAGGTTGGTCTTGCCGCAAGCAGAGGGGAATGCAGCACAGATATACTTGGTCTCGCCCTGAGGATTCTCAATGCCGAGGATCAGCATATGTTCAGCCATCCAGCCTTCGTTCTTGCCCTGGTAGGAAGCAATACGAAGAGCAAAGCACTTCTTGCCCAGCAGAACGTTGCCGCCGTAAGCGGAGTTGATGGAGCAGATGGAGTTCTCTTCGGGGAAGTGAACGATATATCTCTTTTCAGGATCAATGTCAGCTTTGGAGTGCAGGCCACGTACGAAGTCGTTGGAGGTCTCACCCAGGTTTTCAAATGCCTGTTTGCCCATACGGGTCATGATGTCCATGTTCAGGACAACATAGATCGAGTCGGTAACCTCAACGCCTACCTTGGCAAGGGGAGAACCGATCGGACCCATGGAGTAGGGGATAACATACATGGTGCGGCCCTTCATGACACCGTCGTACATCGGGTCGAGCATCGCATGCATCTTTTCAGGAGCCATCCAGTTGTTGGTAGGACCTGCGTCCTCTTCTTTCTTGGAGCAGATGAAAGTTCTGTCCTCGACACGGGCGACGTCGTTGGGTTTGGTTCTATGGTACAGACAGCCAGGCAGTTTCTCCTGGTTGAGTTTGATCATTTCGCCGGTGGAGATGGCTTCTTCCTTGAGAGCATTGAGCTGCTCCTCAGAGCCGTCGATCCATACAACCTTGTCAGGTTTGCACAGCGCTACCATTTCGTCTACCCATGTGAGTACGTTTTTGTTGTTGGTAAGCATGATTTGTTCCCCTTTCAATGGAATTATCAAAAAGTCTGACC